>NZ_LR877185.1:483937-702700 GCF_903995135.1 Pseudoalteromonas sp. 3J6
GAAGTGGTGTGAGCCATTAAGCTAACTTGTACTAATTACCCGTGAGGCTTAACCATACAACGCCAAACGCGTTTTATGTGATAGTGAAACAAGCGAAGAAGTTAATAGACTAAAGTAGATTACTGAAAACTTTTATTATCAGAATTCCAAATTTTAGTAAGCTCGATTAAATCGAACTTACACCAAATTTGCTTGGTGACAATAGCGTTTTGGACCCACCTGACCCCATGCCGAACTCAGTAGTGAAACGAAACAGCGCCGATGATAGTGTAGCATTTGTTATGTGAAAGTAGGACATTACCAGGCTCCAAATAAGAGAAACCCGTTACAGCAATGTAGCGGGTTTTTTTACGTCTGCAGGAAAGTGAAAGTATTAGCCGTCAGCTATCAGCTATCAGCTATCAGTTGCACTGCGTTAACCTCAGAGCCAACGCACATCCCATTAAAAACATTAAATGTACCTTGCTATGTGGCTCTCTAGCGCTGTAGGCACTACGATATTCTACTGCGTGGTCACTACGAAGGAACGCGCCGACGCCAAATATGTGCAAGCTCGAATCTAAATTTAGGTCTTTTGAAGGGTATATGGGCTGATAAAGTCATCAGTCCATATATTTAATAATCAGCGAGGTAGTTAGCTATTAGACAAGAATACAGTAAGTTTTTTACCTATTTTTAAGTGGTCGCTCGAAAGGTTATTCCATTGTTTTAGTTTATTAATACTTACTTTGTAATACTTAGCGATTTTCCATAAACTTTCGCCTGATTTAACCTGATGTTCAATTTGGGTATCGGCTAATTGAGGGAGCACAAGCTTTTGGCCAATTCTAATGGTGTTACTTTTTAGATCGTTAAACGCTTTGAGTTGGCTAATACCCATTTTGTAGCGTTTCGCTATAACACTTAAGCTATCGCCACGTTTTACTGTGTAGTGTTGCCACTGACTATAATCATTGGAATCAAGATTAGCGAGCATGTTTTTAAATTGTGTTTGTTCAGCAACTGGAACAACAATGTGGGGTGCATCAATAATGGCAGGAAAGCGGATCACACCATGGTTTAAAGATTCAAGTTGCTGCCATTGCTTTTGGTTATCTAAAATAACAGCGCCATCAATAGGCAATACTGCAATTGTTGGGCTGTTTGAAATTGCAGGAAAAGCCATTTTTTGGCTTTTTAATAATTGTGCCGCAGCTAGTAATTTTGGCACGTACTGACTGGTTTGTTTGGGCAGTTTTAAATTAAAAAAATCAGTGGGCTTACCCTGCTTTTTATTATTTCTGATGGCTCGTTGTACACGGCCTTCACCTACGTTATAGGCTGCAATTGCATGATACCAATTGCCATCAAAGCGCTTGTGTAAATACTCCATAAAATCCAGCGCAGCTCGGGTACTGTCTACTACGTCTTGACGCCCGTCATACCAAGGTGATATTTGCACGTTAAAATACTTAGCAATAGCAGGCGTGAGTTGCCACAACCCAGAGGCATGTTTATGCGAGTACGCACTGGCATCAAAGTCACTTTCAATCAACGGCATTAATGCCAGCTCAATGGGCAGTCCACGTTTTTCAACTTCACTAACAATATGGTAAAGGTAAGGCTCAGCACGGCGGCTAATTTCATCCATGTAATTTGGATGTGTTAAATACCAGGCAATTCGCTTTTGCACCGCTGGGTGGCTTGAATTAGCAAATGACAGCTGTGCACTAATACGTTGCCATACATCATCAGGTTCTTTTGTGGTGAGTGGAGCTATTTGTGCAATATCTTCGTGCTGTTCACTAACAATTGTTTTGGGGTTAGCCTTAATTTCAGGGGATGATGTTGGTGTATCGGTTGTGGTTTCACAGCCGGATAAAATAAACACTAATGGCAAAATGCGGATAAATCGATTTGAGAACACGTACTAAACTACTCCGAAAATATAAATGTGGCTAACCTAAAGCTGTTTAGCTTAACATAGGGTGAGCTAAAAATGACCGTCAAATGAATTAACCAAACACACACCTAAAACATGCGCCTTGAGGCTTTTGTATATAAATTAAATCACCGCCGTGGTTTAGCATGATTTGCCGGGAGAGGCTAAGGCCAATGCCGGAGCCTTGTTGCTTGGTGGTAAAAAATGGCACGAAGATCATATCTATCACATGCTCACTGATACCTGGGCCGTTGTCGTTGATTTCTATATAAAGTTGTTGGCTAGCGTTTTGCGCCAAGCTGATTTCGACCCTTGCTTGAGTGGCATTCTCAGTACTGTACTTTTGGTTACTCTTTAGTACTTCAAGTGCATTTTTTATTAAGTTTACTAATACTTGCTCTATTTGACTGCTATCAAGCATCACTAATTGCTGGCTTTGAATTGTAAGCTCTATATCTATTTGCAGTTCACGGGCTTGTTGTTGATGTAAAGCGACAATATGCGTTAGCATATCGGCTAAATTTTTAGGTGCTAAATTAGGTTTAGGTAAGCTACTAACTTGGCGAAAACGAGCAATAAAATCACCTAAATGAGCGGTTCTTGATGCTAACGTGCTTAGTGCAAGCTGTAAGTCTTGTTTATCTTCAAGCTCATTAAAACATAATGCTTGTGGCAGCAAATTACTGCAGGTATCAGCTAGTGATGATAGTGGCGTAATAGAGTTGGCAATTTCGTGAGTGAGCACTTTAGTTAAGCGTTTATATGCTTGTTGTTCTTTAAGTTGTAATTGGTCGTGAATTGATTGTAAGCTCACTACACGGCGAACCCTCCCTTGTATTTCGGCGATACTCAGTTGAATTGATAGGGTGTCGTGCTGCTCGCCATTTTGCCAGTAGGTGGTGCTGCGGATATTGTGTTCGGCGTTTAAAATTAACTCTCCAACAGCGCCTAACTCATGTAAATTTTGGAAGCTTTTACCTAGTAACTTACTAACGGCTGGGTTTGATTCGATCACCTCGCCGTTGTCATCACATACCATAACGGCTAAATCAACATGGATGAGCAAAGCTTGTAAAAACTGAGCTTGTTGCTCGGCATTAAAGCGCGCTGTTTGCATTTGTGCTTTTACTTGCTCAAATTGCTTAAGCATTGGGTGTTGCTGACCAAGCCCTAATGTACTGTCGCCATTAGCTAAAGCGCGGATCACCATTTCAGCTTGTTTTTGTTGGCGCTTAAACAGCGTAAAAATATGCGCTATTAGCGCCGCTGCGACTAGCATCATTAATAATGTCGTCGCTGAAAAACCATGCTTTTGCAATACATAGCTAAGCAACGCACTAACACTTATAAGTGCGATAATATTAAATGAAAGTAATAAATTAGCTCGCATGATTATAGCCCGTACTTTTCAAGGCGGCGGTACATGGCACCACGGGTTAAACCCAGTGCTTTGGCTGCATGACTCACATTACCTTGATGGTGCTTAAGTGCTGCGCGAACTGTGCGTTGTTCGAGTATGTCTAAATCAAAGGTGTCGTACTGTAGCTGATTGTTTATATCCTCTGTACTTTGACTCGCAGAATGAGCGCTAGGTGCTGCGCTATTACCTACAACTGAGGTTATATCGAGTGTATCCCCTTCAGTTAATATAACCGCACGCTCTATAGCGTGAGCCAATTCACGTACATTACCTGGCCACGCGTATTGGCAAAGCGCACTCATATCATCATCGCTAATGGTTAAGCTGCGTTTATATTTTTGCGCAAAGTGTTTTAGGTAGTAATTAGCTAATAATGGAATGTCATCGCTGCGCTCCCGTAATGCCGGAAGGCGAATTTCAACGGTGTTTATCCGATACAATAAATCTTGACGAAAACGCCCCTCTGCGACGGCTTGATCAAGGTTGTCGTTAGTGGCGCAAATAAGGCGAATATCTATATCAACGGCTTTACTGCTGCCAACGGGCGTTATTTGTCTATTTTGCAGTGCAGCCAGTAATTTGGCTTGATGCTCTAAGGGTAAATTACCCAGTTCATCTAAAAATAAACTGCCACCGTGGGCAAGCTCAAATTTACCAATTCGATCGCTTTTTGCATCGGTAAACGCGCCTTTTTTGTGGCCGAAAAGTTCGCTTTCAAATAAATTCTGCGCCACCGCACCCATGTCTAAACTCATAAATGTTTGATTATGGCGCATACTTGCTTGATGAATGGCGTGAGCGGTCAACTCCTTCCCTGTGCCGCTTTCACCGGTTATTAATATGTTGGCATCAGTTTGAGCTGCTTTTTCTATGGTGCTAAACACCTGTTGCATCGCATTGCTTTGACCTAAAAACTCAAAGTTAGGCGTGTTTAAGGCTTGGTTTAACCCTTGTTTTTGCAGCGTTAATTTGCCCACTTGCTGTTTGTCTTTTGCGTGTGAAAATGCAGCGGCGACTGCGCCAAGTAATTGCTCGTTTTGCCAAGGCTTGGCAATAAAATCAGAGGCCCCCGCTTTAATTGCATCTACGGCTAATTGAATATCGCCGTAAGCGGTCATTAATAAAACAACGATATTAGCGTCTTGTTCGATAATTTTTTTCAGCCAATAAAAGCCTTCTTTGCCACTGATTGAGTCTTGGGTAAAGTTCATATCAAGCAGTATTACGTCAACGGGCTGCTCGAGCTTGCGTTGCTCGTTAATGATGCCTGCAATGTCAAATGGATTGTCTGTGGTTTTAACACTTTGATAATGCTGTTTTAGTAATAAACGTGCTGCAATGAGAATGTCTGGGTTGTCATCAACAATTAGAAGAGAGCCTGTGTGTTTCATGTTTTTTATTCTTATAGAGTTTTATTTAGCCTAAAACAAAAAGGGGACAGTGTCCATAAATGGACGTTCATAAGATAATAAAGTGTTCTATAAACGGACACTATAATTAGTTCAAAAACTTAATTTGCAATTAAGTGCTTGATTTTATTGGTTAATCAAGGTTGGCACACGCTTTGTAATAACAATAAGTAATTAGTTAAATTAAACCTGTATCAAGGTAGTCGACATGGACAAAAAAATAGAACGCTCATTTACGCAAAAGTATTTTAAAAAATTTACTTTTGCAGCTCTTACTTTAGGTGTTGCTGCGGCTGCATATGGTTATACGCAAAGCAGTGATACGGGCCGTAGCCAAAATATCGAGCGTAGTGGCTTAACGGTTAGCACGGTTAAACAAGGTGCCTTTAAAGATGCCTTAAGCTTACGCGGTCAAGTTGTGCCAAAAACCAGTATTTATCTCGATACCATTGCTGGTGGTCAAGTGGAAGAGCGATTAGTCGAGCAAGGTGAATATGTTGAGAAAGGCCAACCGCTCGTGCGCTTAAGCAACACTAACTTACAACTTGATGTAATGAGCCGTGAAGCACAAGTTACCGAGCAGCTTAACTTTTTACGTAATACGCAAATGACCATGGAAACCAGCCGGTTAAACTTACGCCGTGACTTATTAGAAATCGAATTAAAAATTACCCATTTAACACGTAGATTAAAACAAACTAAACCTTTGGTTAAAAGTGGCGTATTGGCGCAAGACCAACTAGCTGAGCTTGAAGAAGATTTAAATTATTACCAAGCCCGTAAAGAGCTCACCCTTGAGCGCCAACAGCAAGAAAATTCAATCCGTGAGGTGCAAGTGGCGCAGTTGTCAGACAGCGCTAAAATGCTCGAAAAAAATCTGCAATTTGCGCGTCGAAATCTCGACAACTTATTAATCAAAGCGCCTGTTTCAGGTTATTTAAGCGAACTTGATGTGGAAATTGGCGAATCTAAAAACAGTGGTGCGCGGTTAGGCCAAATAGATATTCCTAATGAATATAAATTAGTGGTGCGCATGGATGAATTTTATTTAAACCAAGTGCAGCGTGACATGGCGGTAATGATTGAGCTAGAAAGCGGCACGGTGAATGCAAAAGTGAGCAAAATTGATAGCCGCGTACAGCAGTCACAATTTCAAGTAGAAGTGGACCTACCCAGTAACACTAAAAGCATTAAGCGCGGCCAAAGCATTGATATTGAGTTAATGCTAGGGGATGACAATAACAATGCCTTACTACTTAAACGCGGGGCTTTTTTTACTAACTCGGGCGGTAACTGGGTTTATGTAATCGAGCAAGGCGGTGATAAAGCAGTGCGCCGTGATATCCGCCTAGGCAAAAAGAATCAACACTATTTTGAAGTGCTTGAAGGGCTAAACGCTGGGGATAAAGTGATTACCTCTAGCTACAGCAACTTTGACAAAGCACAGCAACTACAATTTTAAGGATAATAACAATGATCAAACTAACTAATTTAAGCCGCGTATTTCGTACTCAAGATGTTGAAACAACAGCGCTGAGTAATATTAACTTAACTGTAAACGAAGGCGATTTTTTAGCGATAATGGGGCCATCTGGCTGTGGTAAGTCAACGCTGCTTTCTATTTTGGGTATGCTTGATTCACCGACCTCAGGCAACTTTGATTTTGCGGGAACTGACATTGCAGGCTATAGCGAAAAGCAACTAGCAGAGCTACGTAAAGAATCAATTGGCTTTGTATTTCAAAGTTTTAACTTGATTGATGAGCTAACAGTTTATGAAAACGTAGAGTTGCCATTGCAGTATCAAAAAATATCAAAAAGTGAGCGTAAGCAACGCGTAGAAACCATTTTAAAGCGCGTGGGTATTGATCACCGCGGCGAGCATCTACCACAGCAACTGTCGGGTGGTCAGCAGCAGCGGGTAGCCGTTGCGCGTGCATTAGTGATTAATCCCAAGCTAATTTTAGCCGATGAGCCAACCGGTAACCTCGATTCTAAAAACGGTGATGAAGTGATGGCGATGCTACGCGAATTAAACCGCGAGGGCACCACGGTTATTATGGTGACTCACTCAGAAAAAGAGGGTGCCTATGCTGATCGTTTAGTGCGCCTATTGGATGGCCAAGTGATGCTTGATAAAGCAAATGTTGTGCAGCAAGCCGTTGTTGAGGTTGCTTAATATGTTTATTAATTATTTAGTCACTGCTTTAAGATCATTTAAGCAACAAAAACAGCATTTTATCCTAAACCTTTTAGGGCTAAGTATCGGCTTAGCTGCGGCAATTTTAGTGGCACTATTTGCACAAAACGAGTTGTCATACGATAGTCAGCAGCCTCACGCTGAACGTGTTTACCGTGTAGGCCAAGATTACTCAAAGTTGGGCTTATCAGTCATTCCTATTTTTAATTATTCTCAAGCGGCAAAAGCCACTGAATATAGCCAAGTAGAAGAAGTGTTTGGTTTGACGATGGTATCGTGGACCAGAGAGGCGATGGTTGACGTGCAGTACCTGGATCAGGGTTTTAAACTTAATGACTTGTATGGGGCAACGCCAAATATTGAGAACTTTATCAATATAAACACATTGGCAGGGGATTTAAAAAATGCAATGAGTACACCTGAGAGCTTGGCTCTAAGTGAATCTGAAGCACTGCGTATTTTCGGTACAATAAATGTTATTGGTAACACGTTACAGCACGAACAAGGGCAATATACTGTACGGGCGGTGTTTGCAGATTTACCAAGCAATACTCACTTTGCATTTAAAAACCTCGTATATGTAAAACATGATCCAAATAACCTGATGGTTAATAGCAGTTATGTTTATATGCGCTTGGCGCCGCAAGCAGATCCAAAAGCACTCGCTGATACACTGTCTAAACAGTACTTCAATGGGCAAATGGCGGGTCAAGTTGCCATTGAGTTACACCCATTACTAGACTTACATTTAACAGCAAAATCGCCATTTGAAATGAAAGCAGGCGGCGCAAAGCAAGTTGTAACGATTTGTGCAGGGTTGAGCGTGTTACTTATTTTGATTGCTGGCTTTAACTTTATCAATATGACAGTAGCGCAGTCTGCAAAGCGCGCTAAAGAAGTGGGTGTGCGCAAGGCACTTGGTGCAAGTAAGCTGCAGTTAGTAACACAGTTTTTAGCTGAATCTACTTTGGTTGCTCTATTGTCGATGATTATTGCCTGTGTGTTAGTGGAGCTGTTATTGCCAAGTTTTAACCAGCTGGTCGATCGTGAACTGATAGTGAGTTATTTTTCAGCCTTTGGTTTGGGCATTATGGCTGTTGTTATTGCTGTAGGCATACTTGCAGGTTTGTACCCGGCATTGTTTATCTCATCATTTAGCGCAAAACGAGTGTTAAGTGGCGATTTACAACGCGGTAATACGGCCATTTGGGTACGTAAATGTTTATTGACCTTGCAAGCTTCATTAGCAATCGGTTTGATCATTGCATCAGTTACGTTATTAAAACAATTATCTCATTTACAAAGCCTTCCTTTAGGCTATCAAACGCAGCAACGCTTAGTAGTTTCAGAGTTGCCGGTGCAATCGGTATTTACGCAGCAGCCTAGCGCACTAATTAATCGCTTGACGGCTATAGATGGTGTAGAGCAAGCAACGGTTATTGATACCCGTTTAACCGTTTCAATTAACAATACATTACAGCCCACTTGGCCCAATGGTGAATCTTCAGGTGGAATAACCCCTGTGATAGGTTCTGGTTTTGATATTGTAAAAGGGCTAGGCCTTACGCTTATTGCTGGTAGAGACTTTAACCGTGAGTTTTCCTCAGACTGGGCGACGCGAGCAAACGGGGTTACAACAGTAGGTACAATTATTACAGAAACCGTTGCCAAGCAGGCTGGTTATAGCAATGTGGCTGATATTGTTGGACAAAAAATTAAAGACACAGGGCGTAATGTGGATATGCAAGTTGTTGGTGTTGTAAAAGATGTAAAGGTTGGTAATGCACAAGATGCGAATTCTAACATTATGTTTTTATGTGGTTATAACTATTTAACACCAGTATCTGAAGTAATTTTAACCGTGAACGTGCAAAACCTCCCTGCTATAAAACAAGCAGTGATTACAGCTTTAGCTGAAGTGTCTAATATTTATGAGCCAAAAATAAACCTGCTAGCTGAAAACTATAAAGCGGTATTAAAAGGTGATGAGCGTGTTTCTCTTGTCGTACTTATATTTACTGGCCTTGCAGTGTTCTTAACCTGTTTAGGTACTTTTGGTTTAGCTTCATTTGCCACGATTCGTCGCCAAAAAGAAGTCGCTGTACGCAAAGTACTGGGTGCGTCACGCATCAGCATAATGAATCTACTGGCAAAAGAGTTTTTAATTTTAGTGCTAGGAAGTGTAGCCATAGCATACCCGCTAACTTATTGGCTGGTGGGTGATTGGCTCGCAAACTTTAATGAGCGTGTTGATCAAGCGCTGTGGGTTTATCTGGTTGCCGCTTTGAGTGTTACTGCGATCACTTGGCTTACGGTTGCAAGCCTCGCCTTTAAAGCCGCCAGTACACGGCCATCGTTAACATTAAGATATGAGTAATAACGAGTAAAGAACCCTACTAAAGGTCTATCAGAATACCGATAGACCTTTTTCAAATATCTTTAATTCTTACAGCAGGGTTACCGGCAACAACAGTGTTCGCAGCCACGTCTTTGGTTACTACCGACCCAGCGCCCACAACAGCGTTATCACCAATTGTAACACCAGCTAATATAATAACTCCCGCGCCAATCCACACGTTATTACCAATAGTAATCGGTGCTGCAAAGTTTTCTTTATTGAGTCGCTCTGTGGGGTTAACCGCATGAGATACGGCCAATAGTTGAACGTTCGGACCGATTAAACAATCGCAGCCAATGCTTATAGCTCCTTCATTTATTGGCGCATCCAACACAGTGCAGTTAATGTTTATAAAAGTACGATCACCAATTTGTATTTGACTGCCGTAGTCACAATGAAAGCCCGCTTCAATAATTACTCCATCACCATATTGTGCAAATAAGCTCTTAATTCGTTTTAAGTTGCCTTTGCTTGGGCTTTTATTAAACAAGCGGCAAGTCTCATGGGTGGCTTTGCGTTGTTCTAAGTTTATTTTGTTCAAGCTGTTAAATAGCTTCATTGATCTTCCCTTTAGCTATGCATAGGCGCTAGCTTACCGTATTTATAAAATTATTTTTATTAGAATAAAACTGCTTTATTTTTACGCATGCACTTGCCATTTATTATGTTTCGTTTAAAATTCACTAACTTTCGAAACGAAACTTAATTGTAACCACTTATGACCAAACGAAACACCCAGCAACGCCGCCATTTGATCCTCACTCAAGTTAATGAATTAGGTGAAGTGGCTGTCGATATTTTAGCTGAACAGTTTCAAACATCAGAAGTAACTATTCGAAAAGACTTAACCGCGCTTGAAAAAAGTGGCTTATTGCTGCGCCGTTACGGCGGTGCTATTGCTCTGCCTAAAGAGATTGTTAGCGATGAGATTGATTCTAAGCGCAAAGTCGCAATAGCAAAAGCTGCAGCGACGCTTATAAAAGATCATAACCGCATTATTATTGATAGCGGGCGTACTACGGCCGCCATGATCCCAGAACTTGCAAATAAACGCGGATTAGTTGTAATGACTAATGCGATTAAAGTGGCGAGTCGTTTACTCTCACTTGAAAACGAACCAACCCTTTTGATGACAGGTGGAACGTGGGATCCGCATTCTGAATCGTTTCAAGGGCAAGTAGCTGAAAATGTTCTATGCTCATATGATTTTGATCAGCTATTTATAGGTGCCGATGGCATTGATGTAGCGCGTGGAACAACCACGTTTAATGAACTTGTTGGATTAAGCCAAGTGATGGCTAAAGCGGCGCGCGAAGTAATCGTTATGGTTGAATCAGATAAGATTGGCCGAAAAATACCTAATTTAGAATTACCGTGGCAAACAGTAACCACATTAATAACCGACAGTGGCTTAGCAAGTGATAAACGTGCAGCCATAGAGGCGTGTGGTGTAAAACTAATTTGCGCAGAGATTATACAATAGTAACTACACCGTGAGTTGCTAGAATTAAAAAGTTAATGGAGACACTATGTGTGGAATCGTTGGGGCTGTTGCAGAACGTCCAGTAAATAAAATCTTAGTTGAAGGGCTTAAGCGCCTTGAGTACCGTGGTTATGACTCAGCAGGTGTTGCTTTACTTGAAGGCAATACACTTAATACAGTGAAAGCAGTTGGTAAGGTTGTAAACTTAGAGTCAGCACTTGAACAAGCTGGTGTTAGCGGCCACACAGGTATTGCACACACTCGTTGGGCGACTCATGGTGGTGTAACTGAAGCCAATGCTCACCCACATGTTTCAAGCAATCAACTAGCGCTTGTACATAACGGAATCATTGAAAACCACGCAAGTTTGCGTGCAGCACTTAAAGGCGACGGTTACGAGTTTTTATCAGACACCGACACCGAAGTTATGGTGCATTTAATTCATCAGTTACGTCAGCAGCACACCACTTTATTAGCGTCAGTTCAAGCAGCTGTTAAACAGTTTGAAGGCGCATTTGGTACCGTCGTGTTTGATAAAGCGAATGATAACGAAATTATTGTAGCGCGCTCAGGCAGCCCGTTAGTAATTGGTTTAGGCCTTGGTGAAAACTTTATTGCTTCTGATCAACTTGCATTATTACCGGTAACTCGCAGCTTTATCTTCTTAGAAGAAGGTGATGTAGCGCGTATTACTCGCGACACAGTAGAAATTTTTGATGCAGATGGCAACGCGGTTGAGCGTGAAGTTGTTGAATCAAACATTACACAAGATGCATCAGGTAAAGGTGATTACCGTCACTACATGCTAAAAGAAATTTATGAGCAGCCACTTGCAGTACGTAACACCCTTGAAGGACGTTTAAACGACGACCGCGTAGCGATTGATGCCTTTGGCGACAGCGCACAGCAAATATTTAAAGACGTAAAACACGTACAAATTATTGCCTGTGGTACGTCATATCACTCAGGTATGGTTGCTCGTTACTGGCTTGAGCAATTTGCTGGTGTTAGTTGTAACGTAGAAATTGCCTCTGAGTTCCGTTATCGTCAGTCATTTGTACACGAAAATAGCCTACTAGTAACTATTTCACAATCAGGCGAAACGGCTGATACTTTAGCTGCACTGCGTTTAGCTAAAGAGCAAGGCTATATGGGGTCAATGACTATTTGTAACGTACCTGGCTCATCGCTTGTGCGAGAATCAGACCTTGCCTTTATGACCAAAGCAGGCGCTGAAATTGGTGTAGCCTCTACTAAAGCATTTACTACACAGCTTGTTGGTTTGTTAATGCTTACTGCGTCTATTGCGCAAGAGAAAGGCTTAGATCAAAGCGCGATTGTTAACGCTATTAAACTGCTACCAGCTAAATTAGAAGAAACGCTACTATTGGCTGATGGCATTGCAGACCTTGCTGAAGAATTTGCTGATAAGCACCACTCATTGTTTTTAGGGCGCGGGTCGCAATACCCAATTGCAATGGAAGGCGCACTTAAGCTTAAAGAGATTTCATACATTCACGCTGAAGCATACGCAGCAGGTGAGCTTAAACACGGCCCATTAGCACTGATTGATGCCGACATGCCAATTATTGTTGTAGCACCAAACAATGAATTGCTTGAAAAGCTTAAATCAAACGTAGAAGAAGTACGTGCTCGCGGCGGCATCATCTATGTATTCGCTGATAAAGACTCACACTTTGAGTCAGACGACACAATGCGTGTAATCAACGTAAACCATGTAGATGACGTGATTGCCCCTGTTGTATATACAATTCCTCTGCAGTTGCTGTCGTACTACGTAGCAGTAATTAAAGGCACTGACGTCGACCAGCCACGTAACCTAGCAAAATCGGTTACTGTTGAGTAAGATCAACAGGTTATAGGTTTTGATTAATGTTAAAAAAAGCGCTCAATGCGCTTTTTTTGTGCCTGAAACTCTGTTAGCTTAAGTAACTTATTATTCTCTAAGGGATTAGTCATGCGTTTATTAACCGTTATTTGTTTTTTTAGCTTTTTTGCTTTTAGTTCACAAAGTGTCTTTGCACAAGCTGGCATTAAACAGCAAAGTGCTGATGACTCTCAATTCATGCACACTATTAAATCGGCTGTTTTAAACGAAGAACGCACTGTTGTTGTACAGTTACCAAAGAGCTACCAAGCTGAGCCAAATAAGGTATATCCTGTCATATATCGCTTAGATGGCGCGGGTAATATACCGCTTGCTAGTGCTGTTATTGAGCGCTTACAAAATGATAATCGTGCGCCTGAGGTTATTATTGTCGCTATTGAAAACACTAATCGACTTAGAGATTTTTATCCTACAGTGAATAAAGAGCCGCAAGGTCCTGTCGGTGAAGGGGGCGGCGCAGCAAAATTTTTAGCGTTCTTTGAACAAGAGCTTATTCCTCTCGTTAATAAAAATTATCGTACGCATGACTATAAAGTTATATCTGGCGCCTCAGCTGGTGGTGTATTTGCGCTATACGCGTTGCAGGCAAAGCCAGAACTATTTCAAGCGCATATTGCTTATAGCCCTGCGGTTTGGTGGAACTATGGCGCAATGGTAAAAAGCACAAAATCGTTTATAACTAAAAACAAAGAGCTTAACAGTTACGTTTACATTAATATTGGCGAAGAAGCCGGCATAATGCGTGAAAGGTATGATGAATTACAGCAATCACTGCAATCACATAAAGTGCAAGAGTTACGCTTTTTTAGTGATGCGTTTGATGGCATCTCGCATGGCTTAACCTCTGCTGCTGGCGTATTTAATGCCTATTACAACCTGTTTTTACCTAAACAAATGCCCATAAGTGCTTTAACTGACGATGTTGCCTCTATTGATGCTTATTACCAAAATTTATCCCAACAATGGGGCGAACAGGTACCTCCACCAGATCGTGCTGTTAGATTACTTGGTTACAACCTAACGGACAGCAAGCAGTTTACCCGTGCTATTGAGGTGTTTAAGTACAATTTAAAAAACCACCCAAAATCAGTCGATGCGCTTTCAGCTTTATCTTATGGCTATGAAATGCAGGGTGATACTCGCCAAGCGCTTAAACAGATGGAGTCTGCATTAGCCATTGCAGATGACTCATATCCTTATTTAAATTACTTAAAAGAAACAAAAGCTAGGTTACAGGTAGAGCTAGATAAGCGTAAATAGGGTTTTTAGTTACTGTTAAATAAAAACGACGCGCAAGCGTCTTTTTATTACTTGTAGCTAAATATTATTTAAATCACTAACCTCTACTTAATAGCTGCTAAATACGCTAAAATTACAGGCTACTTTTTAGCAATAAGCCCGTAATAAATATGACCTCAGCCGCAAGCCCTAGTACTTTTAACGATCTTGGCCTTATTCCAGAGCTAATTGCTCGATTGTCTGATCTTGAATACACGCAACCTACGCCGATTCAGGCAAAAGCAATCCCAAGTATCTTGGCGGGCAGTGACTTAATTGCGGGGGCAAATACCGGCTCAGGTAAAACAGCAACCTTTGCTTTACCTATGCTACAAACGCTATTTTTAGCGCAAGGTGAACTCAAGCGAGATACCAAAGGTAACTTTGTATCAGGGCTTATTTTGGTACCTACTCGCGAGCTGGCAGTGCAGGTAGCTGATAGTGTTAAATCGTATTCTGCTAACTTTAATGGCGCCATTAGAACGGTGGCGATATTTGGTGGTGTGTCGGCTAATACCCAGATGCAGGCACTTCGCGGCGGTGCTGATATCATTGTTGCAACGCCAGGGCGCTTGCTCGATTTAATCTCAAGCAATGCGATTAAGCTCGATAAAGTAACAACCTTAGTGCTTGATGAAGCTGACCGCATGTTAAGCCTTGGCTTTACTGAAGAGCTTGCTGAGCTATTAGCGCTTATGCCTGCTAAAAAACAAACCATGTTGTTTTCAGCGACGTTCCCAGAGCAAGTCACACAATTAACGCAAGAGCTGTTAACCAACCCTGTTGAAATACAAGTTCAAAGCAAAGACGAAAGCACCTTAGTACAGCGCGTATTTACGGTTAATAAAGGCGAAAAAACCACGGTTTTAGCGCATTTAATTAAGCAACACAAATGGCGCCAAGCGCTTATTTTTGTAAACGCTAAAAAAGACTGTGAGCACTTAGCGGGTAAGCTTGAAAAGCGCGGCGTGAACGCACAAGTATTCCATGGTGATAAAGGTCAAAGTGAGCGTACTCGCGTAATTGAAAAATTTAAAGCGGGCGAAATAGAAGTACTAATTGCTACCGATATTGCAGCCCGTGGTTTAGATATTGAAAAGCTACCAGTAGTAATTAACTTTAACTTACCGCGCAGCCCCGCTGATTACATGCACCGTATTGGCCGAAGCGGCCGTGCCGGCGAGGTTGGTTTAGCGTTATCGTTAATTGATTATGAAGACTTTCATCACTTTAAAATTATCGAAAAGAAAAACAAACTTCGTTTAGAGCGTGAAGAAGTAACGGGTTTTGCGGTAAACCAAGCAAACCTCGATGCAGCACAAGCACTTAAAAACGATAAGCCAATGGCAAAGCCTGAAGGCACAGGTAAGAAAAAGAAGAAAAAATCCAACCAAGAAGATGATGTATGGAGCGGCTGGCGGGGTAAAGGTAAGTAAATGTCAAATAGTTAAATACAAAAATCTAAGTGAACCTGTTGTTGCTTGTGTATTTTCGATGAGAATTAGATAGCTTTACATATTCTAATGCAAAGAGTTATCATTAGCGTTTATTGTTAAGCATTACATTTAAGGTGAGTAGTAGACCTTGGCCTCATTTCCTTTTCAAACCTTAGCACAAGCCGTTGAGACTTATTATGGTGAGCTTGTAAAGCACATCCGCTTGCATGCGGGTTCTGTTGAGGTGGCTGAGGAAGTTGTTCAGGAAACATGGCTACGCGCTGTTAATACACATATTGAGTTACCCAGTAACCCCAAAGCTTACTTATATCGTATGGCTAGCAATCTACTGGTAGATCAATTTCGCCAACAACAAACAGCCCAGAAATGGCAAGCGCAAATAGTGTCGCCTCAAGAGCAAGAGCAATGTGAACAAGTGGCGTGCCCTTCCCCAGCGCATTCTGATGTACTAATTGCTAAGCAACAACTGGCTGTATTAGAGCTGGCCATAGCTGAATTACCAGACAAATGTCGGGAAGTTTTTATACTGTATCGTAAGCAAGGACTAACAATGCGAGAAATATCGCAGATATTGGGTATCAGTATTAAGACGGTTGAAAAGCATATTGCAAAGGCTATGGTTCATTGCCGTCAATGCTTGCGAGAAGCGGGGCGACAGGTTTGAGTTTTTTTATTGATTCACCCATCTTAACGGTTTTTAGCTATGTATGTATCAAGTTGAGTAACCCTGTAAAAATAATTTTTATGGTAAACCTTCTGATTGGTCTTTTCCTAGAGTTTAATCAATATGGTTGAGATGGCAGGTAAGCATACAACTGATATACCAGAGACTATCTTAGAGCAAGCAGCAGTTTGGCATGCCCGCGTGCACGACAGTGATTTTCAAGATCCACAAAGCCGTCAGTTAAAGGCACAGTTCAATACTTGGCTGCTTGCTGATCCTCTACACCGAGCAGCATACGATGAAATGAGTTCAATATGGGGGGTACTGACGCAACCTGAGTTATCTGAAAACGATGTGGTATTAGATGAACCAATTGTTAAACAAGCCCCCATTAAGCGTACATCGTGGCCATTGTATGCTGCGGTTGCAAGTGTTGCGATTTTTGTCGCCATAGCAGGCGTTAGTTGGCAACAAAACTGGCCGCTGCGCTTGCAAAGTGATTATTACAGTAACGTTGGTGAGCAAACAGTTGTGAAACTGGATGATAATAGTGAAATTATCCTTAATACTAATAGCGCCATTAAAGTTAATTATACCAACCAGTTACGGGAGGTGGAATTACTTCAAGGTGAGGCCCGATTTAATGTTGCTAAAAATAATGAGCGCCCTTTTGTGGTAAATACCACACAAGGGACTGTTAGTGTTACTGGCACTCAATTTAATGTTAGTTTGTATAACGACTCAGCCACTGTCAGTCTGTTTGAAGGAAGCGTCGCACTGACTTCGAACCAAGCTAGTAAACTTAAAAAAAACTTATCTGCAAATCAACAAGCTAATATTTTTTCAACGGGAATTGGTCCTGTTAGTGAATTTGATGCCGCAGTGGTCAATGCTTGGCAGCGTGGGCAGCTTGTTTTTTACAACACTGCGCTTAGTGAGGTTGTTGCCAAACTGAATCGTTATCGAAAAGGGAAAATAATTATTACTGATGATTCACTTTATAATTTGCAGATCAGTGGTGTGTTTTCTCTTAGTGACCCCGATGCTGCTTTGGAAATGATTACTGAAACTTTAGCAGTAAAGCAAACCCGTCTAACTGATTATTTAGTCATGTTGCACTAAATAGCTTGAACTTCGGATAACAAACCTATCTTCGGCTGGAGAGTAAAACGGAGATTAATATAATAAATTAATGTGTGAGTAAATAACCTGGCCAAAGCCCAGGTTAAATAAGCGTTAGTTTTTCTCTTACCTGTACTAACGCACATCCTGTTAAATTCTTTCTGACTCTAATTGCTGTATAAATTTTTTAACTGCACTGGGGGAAAGTGTGACTGAGATACGTCTTAAATATAGGTGTAAATCATTCGTATTACTTTTACCAAAGGGCGCTTAATGAATTTTCGTGTTAATAAACGTGTTGGATCGTTTTCAATACTAACCTTGACGTTCATAGCCAGCTATTCACTTCAGGCTAATATCGTAGTTAAACCACAAGTTGAAAATGCTGCTTACCAGCAAGCAACACGCTACCAATTTGATATTGAAGCTAAAGTATTGTCAAAGGCTATTACTGATTTTTCTGCTATTACTAATATTCAGGTTTTATACACGAGGATACCGACAGCACAGTATATGTCTGGTGAAGTTAAAGGTGATTTTACCCCTGCCCAAGCGCTTAATGTTTTATTGTCTGGTACTGATATCCGCTACCGGTTTATCACAGAAAGTGCGGTAACGTTAGATAAAATAAAAGCTAAAGCTACCAGCAAGCCGCTATCTTTAGGACCAATAACGGTAACAACTGCTGCAGGATATTCTCAAGAAATTAAAGACTCACCGGCAAGTATTAGTGTGCTTTCAAATGATGTTCTGGAAAAGCGCCCGTTTAGTTCTTTACAAGATATTACGAATGAAGTACCAGGTGTAAACGTTGTTGGCTCCGGTGCTAATAGTGGTATTTCAATTAGAGGCATGCCTAAAGGGTATACATTAGTATTGGTTGACGGAAAGCGCGTTCGTTCAGAAACAGCTAACCCAAGAGAATTAAATAACGAAGACTTAGATAGCAGTTTCATACCACCGGTATCAGTGATTGACCGTGTTGAGGTTGTTCGCGGTCCCATGAGTTCGTTATATGGTAGTGATGCTATGGGGGGGGTAATTAATATTATTACCAAAAAAACGCCTGAAAAATGGGACGGCAGTGTAGGGTATGGCTTTCAAGCGCCTGATAGTGGTGTGATGTCGAATAAACGCCAAGCGGATTTTTATTTATCTGGGCCGATTATTAAAAACACTATGGGGGTTGCTTTGTGGGGTAGTGAAATACTGCAAGATGAGGATAAATATTTAGGCGGTTACCAAGAGTCTCAAAAGCGTACTTTAGGCGGTAAGTTAAATCTTATAGCCAATCAAAACACCGATCTAACATTTGATTTTTCAACCTCAAAGCAACGCTATACCGGCAATCCTGGTGGCGTACTAAAGCTTACAAGTCGGTCCGCAGTTGATCGAGAGTGGACACGAGACTCTTGGGGTATAACCTACAATAGGCGTTTTGAGCTGGGTGATTTAGAAGTCAAATATTACCAAGAAAGTTATGAAAGACACCGTTATCCAAAAACTTATGAATTTACCACAAGTTCAGAAAATAAAGTTGCCGATGCACGCTTCTTAACAGGCTTTGGCCGTCACCTTATAACGACAGGTTTGCAGTGGACTAACGATGAACAAGCCAATAGTGATTTAGGTGGAGGTCATTCTGGCAGTTTTGGTACAAGAAAGGTCACTGATTGGGCTATTTTTACTGAAGATGAGTGGGAGCTTATTAGCCAAAAGTTATATTTAACGTTAGGCGCTCGTTTAACTGACAATGAATTTTTTGGCAAGCACACTTCACCTCGTGCTTATTTTGTTTTTAATTATAGTGAAAGCTTAACTTTTAAAGGCGGTATTGCAACGGGTTATAAAAGTCCAAAAATCACGCAAATTGATGAAACGACGGGCTCATCACGAGGTGGTGGTAGTAACCAATTCGTGATTATGGGTAATCCAGATTTACAACCAGAAAAAAGCACCAACTATGAGATTAGTGCTATGTATAACAACAATAAAAGCCTGAGTTTTGGCACAACTTTTTTCTATAACGATTTCACCAATAAAATACTCAGCACGCAATCTTACTACTTTAGTGATGGCAATGACGGCGTTATTGCAGCGTATTGCGACTCTGGGGGGGTTGGTTCGCAGGAATGCCCAGCTTGGGCTACATGGCTTAATGCTGATGGAGCAACAATTCAAGGTCTTGAGTTAGAGGGAAGTTGGGATATAGCTGAAAAGTTGGCACTTAAGATTAACTATACCTATACCGATTCTTTCATAGATGCCAGTAATGTTGTTATTAATACACCTGCAGGAGAACGCCCGTTTGGCGATACTTTGGCGCAATTAGATGGTAATTCATTAGTTGGTATTCCTGAGCACACAGGGTCAGTTGTCCTTAATTATTATCCAGCCGATAAGTTATCTAGTTATATAAGAGCGAATTATGAAGGGCAAATTACTCGGGTTGATTTTGACCGTAACTCGGTTGATAAAAGTGAAAAAAATTTGGCGACTTTAGACATTGGATTGAGCTATGACGTTAATAAGTGGCTTAGTCTAAATTTTACAATTGATAATCTTACAGATGCAAAGCGTTTTAAAGTACGTGAAGACACTGGCGCTTTTAGGTTTTCAGAGCGTGGACGTAGTTACTTAATGAACATGAAAGTGTTGTTTTGATTGCAGTTTGTAGCAAATGGAAAGAATAATCGTGACTGTAAGCTTGTTAAACACTCGCTCTTTTTTATTGAATATACTATGTGGCGTTACTTGCACATTAATAATGTTATGCCCTAAAAATTTGATTTTATTGCCATTAGACTGGTTAATTAATCGGTCTTTCGCATGAGTAGAAAAGCAGTAAACAAAAAGCTTAGCATACGAGTAAGAATGGGTCCTGTTCATACATGGGCGGGGCTGATTTTAAGTGGGCTTATTTTTGCAATATTTTGGACTGGTACTTTGTCTGTATTTGACAAAGAAATAGACCGCTGGATGATGCCAGATACTCGCATTAACTTAACGAAAGTAACACCTTCGTTATCGGTAGATAAAGATATTATTCAGTCATTGAGTGAGCAGCAAAATGCAGCTGCTTACTGGACAATTGTGTTACCGCGTAAGCGTATACCATATGTAATCAAAGCAGCTTCATATAAAAAGCCTCGTCGCCATGTTCGGAAGTATTTTCATCCAGTTACGCTTGCATCATTAACAAATGCGAACAGGCCTAATGCTAGTAACTTTATTTACCCTTTCCATCATAACTTGACGCTGCGTAAAGATGATTTAGGGGCATGGCTGGTAGGGATTGCAAGTATTGCAATGCTCTGTCTGTTAGTTTCAGGCATTGTTATTCATCGGCGAATATTTACCGATTTTTTTTCTTTGCGTTTATTTCGTAAGTTCAGCAGAGCTAATTTAGATCTGCATAATTTAACGGGGGTTGTGTTACTACCATTTACTCTTGTTATAACGTTGTCAGGGTTGATTATTTTACAGCAAATCTATTTTCCTCAATTAATTAGTCGCGTTTATCAGCAAGCTATTAGTGTTGAGAATGGTAATAAGACCGCGAATGAAAAAGACGCTCAGCGTTTATTTTCAGCAAAGGTGCTTGGTCATATTCGTGAGTCTGCCAGCGGAGAAAAAGGTCATTTTTCCTCTATTGAACAGATGATCTTAAAGGCTGAATTAGATTGGGGTGAAGGAAGCGTTTATTTAGTACGAGTAAATCACCCTGGTGATACTAATAGCTCTGTTGTGTTTAGAAGACATAGTGATGATTCGGTTACAAAAAGTAATGATCATAAGCGTTTTAATACCATGACAGGGGAACCTAAAAGGTCATTTACCGGCTCGCAAGCTGTTGGCATTTGGAACTTTATTAGTGGCATACACTATATCCAATTTGATCACTGGCCACTTCGTTGGTTGTATTTTTTTGCTGGTTTAGGTAGCTGTTTATTAATTGCTACGGGCTTATTACATTGGACCACCGCGAGTAATAAAAATTACCTAACCCCTCCTCTTAATGTTGCTCTAATGAGTGTGCATAATATTGCGGTTATAACCGGCGTTATTGCTGCAACAGGTGTGTTTTTACTTACTAACAGAGTAAGGGATATATCCCCATATTTGGATACTATTATGGGAGATAAAGCTGAAATATATGCATTTTTCAGCGTTTGGTTACTTAGCTTGTTGCATGCTTTGCTAAGTGTTTTACGAGATAGATCATATGGATATTTAAGGGCTTGGGCACAACAAAGTGGATTTATTGCTGTTGTTGCTGTTTGTGCCGTTATTTTAAACTGGATGGGAACAGGCGATAGCCTTATTAAAACAGTATTTACAGATACTTACTGGCCTGTAGCGGCTACAGACTTGGTGCTACTAATCGCGGCTGCCAGTGCTTTTTGGGCTAGCGTAAAGTTACGAGCTCATTATCAAGAGAGGTTTTGAAGAATTTTATGATGCACATCGGATTAATCGCGTCGTTTGTCTGTGCTTATGTTGGCCTTAGTTGTTGGGCTATTAGTCAAACTCAGCATTGGCGTACTGTTATTGGTGGACCCTTTCCAAGCCAAGAGATGGTTAGAACACAGCGTTTTTTTGGCATGGTTATGGTGGCATTGTCATTAATTATAGCGTTGTTTAATGATGGCTTTAGTTTTGGCGCGTTGGTGTGGGTTTTAATATTAAGTTTGGCGGCGATTCTAGTCGCATTTTCTTTGGTGTGGTGCCCAAGTTTATTGAGCTATATCAACAATGTTATATCGTACTTTCATTTTGCTAACGCAGTGGAAAAAACCAATAAACCGTAATGTTACTTTTAGTTTTAGGTGAAAAAAATGGTCGTAAAAGACTCAGTGATAACTGATCTAAATAATCGCGTTAAGCACACTATGGCTGTTTATAAATGGCTTTATAGTATCTGTATGGTGTTGCATTCAATTGTTATTTGCTTGCTTTGTTATATTAGCAGCTCGCAGCTTGTAAATATTACGGGGACGGTGCTTTTTCATTTAGGTATGGCGTGGACTGATGCTGTTGTTGTTGCAAGTATGACAGGCTTTATCTACTTGCCGGTTATTTTAATGTGGGCTTTTTCTCGAGGAAATACGTTATTAACCTGGGTAAAAGTAATCTGCTTTACAGGTATAACCTTGGTTACAGCTTGGTTAGCTGGGGCGTTGGTATGAAAACTGGATTTAGATTTAGCATGAGTGCCCTGCATACTTGGGCAGGCCTGCTGTTAAGTGGTTTACTGTTTGCTATTTTTTGGACCGGCACGCTATCAGTATTCGATAAAGAAATAGATCGCTGGATGATGCCGCAAACGCGAATTAATATGGATACAGCACCTAAATTATCTGTTGATCGCGATATTGTTCCTTTACTCAATAGTCTATCTAAAAGCGCTACAGCATGGAGTATCGTACTTCCTTCTGAGCGCAAGCCTTTTGTAGGGCTGGGTTATGATACTAAAGAATCTCATATAGCTAAGCGGAATAGTTTTCACCCAGTTACTTTAGATCAGCTTCATGCATCTAATACGCGAGGTGCAAGTCGCTTCATTTACCCATTTCATCATAACCTTACGTTACGCAAAAGCAATATTGGTGCTTGGCTGGTGGGTATTGCAAGCATTGGCATGTTGTGTCTTTTGGTTTCTGGAATAGTGATACATCGTAGATTATTTACAGATTTCTTTTCCTTTAGAGTGTGGCGTAGCTTTAGCCGAGGTAACCTTGATGCGCATAATCTAACCGGGGTTTTACTGTTGCCGTTTACCTTAGTCATTACTTTGTCTGGATTAATGATTGCGCACTTAATTTATTTTCCGAAAGCCCCCGATGCTGTATATGAGCAAATGCACCCACAATCAGCAGCATATACGCAGAAAACTCCGGCTAAAGAAATAACGCCCTTGCGGCAGAAAATCGATAATAAAAGTAAAACCCCTAAAGCCAGAGAAGGTGCAGGTAATTCGCCTGCGAGGCGGCGTTTTATTGGTGAGTCACAAGGGCGAGTCACTCCTAAAGCGTCCGGCGAATTTGCAACCATTACATCTATTGATCCTTTAATAACTGCCACTGAAGAAGAGTTGGGCCGTGGTGCTGTTTATATGGTGCGGGTAAGTAATCCAGCGGATGCAGAAGGTGTGATTGCGCTTCGCTTAAGTAGTGATAAAAGTGTTGCACAAAATATGGATAACCGACGGTTTTCTGTTGCAACTGGTGCAGATCTTGACCACTTTGAGTCGTCCTCAGTTACTAATGTATTTAATTTTATAGCGGGTATGCATTATGTGCAGTTTGATCATTGGCCATTACGTTGGTTTTACTTTATTGCAGGGCTTGGAGCGTGTGTGCTGATAGCCACTGGACTGATGCATTGGACACAAGCTCGTAATCAAAAACATGATGGCACACGTTTTAGTATCTGTTTTATGAATGTTCATAACCTAAGCGCAGTTATGGGGATTATTGTCGCAACGGGGGCTTTTTTAGTCGCAAACCGGCTATTTAATAACTCAGTGCATTTTGCTGGAGTTTTAGTTCGTGATCTTGAAGTGTACGTGTTTTTTAGTGTGTGGATGTGTTGTGTTTTGCATGGCGTGATCAGGGTGCTTATTAATAAGCGCAGTGGTTATATTAAGGCGTGGGGTGAGCAATGCTGGGCAATCGCTTTTATTGCCATTTCAGCGGTTATATTGAACTGGCTCACCACTGGAGATCACCTAATTAAAACTTTATTTAAAGATACTTATTGGCCAGTTGCAACCATTGATTTGTTGCTAATTAGTAGTGCTGCAATCGCAATTTTTGCAGCGCGAAAGTTGTCAGCCAATTTAAAGTTAAATATTGGTCGTTAGGTAGTTGTAATTATTTTTGCTTACCTAAAGGTAGGTAAATAAAAAATTGATAAAATTAAAAGTTGAGACCGTTGATGAAATTAAAATTCTATTTGCTCATATTTGTACTATTTCCATTTACCTGTTTATCTCAGGATTCGGCCAGTATAGATAATAGCCAAGTTACTTCTGCAATTAATAATGAAACTAGTATCAGTGAGACCGCACCTTTAGAGTTTGATTCAGCTGTAGCTGATATAACAAAAGATGTGAAAGAAAATACAATAGCCGATGTTGACGTTATGAACACACCTTCTTGGTACAGCACGGCTATAGAACTTATAAATACAGGCGGTGCTGTAGTATTAATATTACTATCGATGTCGGTTATTGCATTAACTATTATCTTAATAAAGCTTATACAGTTTCAAAAAGCACGTATTTGGCAACGCCAATCTGCAAAGCGAGCACTTGCTTTATGGCAGCAAGGAAAATGTGAAGATGCACTGAATTTAGCTGATAGACATCCAAACCCAATAACGCTTGCAATGGCGCGTGCGTTTAGGGGAATTACACACAATGTTGCCGAGCCTGCGATACGTGAGGACGTTCTTAGGTTTGGTAGTGATACGCTTTTTCGTTTAAGACGTGGCTTTCGTCCGTTAGAAGTCATTGCTTCTTTGTCGCCATTGCTTGGCCTATTAGGCACAGTGTTGGGTATGATTTCAGCGTTCCAGCAATTAGAAGATGCAGGTAATAAAGTGAATCCTGCTATTTTATCTGGTGGTATTTGGGAGGCGCTACTGACAACGGCTGTGGGATTGTGTGTGGCTATACCTGTGGTGGCGCTATTAAATTATTTAGAACGCCAAGTAGACCATTTAGCACACGAAATGGACAATTTATTAACACAAGTATTTATCACTGATTTGTCGCAGCAAGGATGCGAAGCTTTATATCAGGGCAGCGCACAGCAAAAGAGTGCAGTGCTTTCGCAGGTTAATTCAATGCAGGCTGAGCATGCAAAAAGCGTATAATCAATTTCCAGCATTATCAGCTAAACAGGCAAAACGAAAGACCTTGGTGAGCCTGACGCCGTTAATTGACGTGGTATTTATTTTGCTCATATTTTTTATGTTAGCTTCGAGTTTTACAAAATGGCATAGCGTTGAAGTAAATAGTAGCAGTAGCAATGCAGGTGGCTCTTTAACAACAGATTTACCCCCGTTTTTAGTGCAAGTGGCCACCGATAAGCTGTTACTTAACAACAGCGAAATTACGCTTAGTAGTTTGTTAAAGCAAGCCAAAGTAAAGCCGAGTGAACAAGCAATAATTCTACAACCTTTAGGTGACACTCCGGTGCAGGCATTGATCGACATTTTAGATGAATTAAATGCTCAAGGGATCGCACCTCTACAGTTAGTTCAAGACCCAACATGGCAGGCAAGTAAGCAAACTAAGATACGTGCCAATATGCCCTTGGAGGTGCTTTAATGCACTTCCCTGAACGACGTCCAGATCAAACTGAAGAGCGTATTTTACCGCTAATTAATTTAGTCTTTTTATTACTTATTTTTTTTATGATCGCAGGTAGTTTAAGCGCAACAGAGCCATTTGATATTACTCCTCCCACTTCGAGTAGTGAAACAGCGCAAGAGGTAGAAACAATTGTTGTGTTAATGAATAAAAAAGGTCATTTTGCGTTAGATAATCAGCCGTTATCAGAGCTGGATTTACTTACCGAGATTACAGATATCATTAAGCGTAGTCCTAATGCTGAGATCACTATAAAAGCGGATGCAGACCTTGTTGGAAATCATTTAGTAAGCTTTACACATGAGTTATATAGTATCGGCGTCAAAAAATTACAATTACTGACTGAGCAGGCGCAGCAATGAAAGGTACAATTTTAAAGTTAAGTGTATGGGCTTGGCTTGGGGCACTTTTACTTGCAGCTTTAGTACATTTAATACTATTTTTTTTAATTTTTTATTCGCCATCCGTTGTCCAGCAAAATAGCACGCAAGCTAGTGCTAACTTAGGAGTAGAGATTTCGTTAGGGCCGCAGCATATTGAAAAAAGTGACCTGACTAGCTCTTCGGTAAGTGCTGCAAATAAAGATAAGATTGAGCTTAAATCAGAACCTAAGGTAGAGCGCAAACCAGAGCTTAAACCGGAGCCTAAAGAACCTAAAGCTGAGCGCAAACCAAAGCTTAAACCAGAGCCTAAACCGCAACCTAAGGCTGAGCGCAAACCAAAGCTTAAACCAGAGCCTAAACCGCAACCTAAGGCTGAGCGCAAACCAAAACTTAAACCAGAACCTAAACCCCAAGAAAAACCAGTCCAAGCTACAGAGTCTGCAAACTTAGCAATAAAAGCAGAGAGTATTGTTTCCAGTAATAAAAAAGTTACTATGAATAATCAAAGCACCAGCCTTAATAAGGAAGCTATTAATACTAGCTTTGCATACAAAAAAAATTATGCAGCAACCTTATTAACATGGTTAGAAAAGCACAAAGAATACCCAAGAATGGCTAGAAGTAGGCGCCAGCAAGGCACAGTAATCGTATACTTTATAGTTGATCGTGACGGTATTATTATTACAAGTCGTATAGAGCAAACATCGGGTTACTCTGCGTTGGATGATGAAGCTCTCAAAATGTTAGCGCGCGCGCAACCACTACCTGGTATTCCGAATGATATTGAAGGTAATAGCCTTGAGCTTGTTGTACCGGTTGAATTTTTTATAAGGTAATATTCTTACTTGTATAATGAACAAACCCGTAATTAAATTAGTTACGGGTTTTATATCATTTAGACACTTTTAGCTAATTTAGTGACGATTGACTCATCAGGATTTAAATTTACATAAACTAGGGTCTGTTGACCTTTGCGGATTAATATTTGTTCAAACTAGGGGCAATTTAATCGCGGCGCGAGGTTTGTAACCTAGTGGGCTAAGTAAAAACCGAGTAACAAAGAGTTTATCGCCCCTAGGCAGAACCCGAAGGGCAGCGCATGCTTGGTATTTATGCTGCGTTATCGCCTATTTATGGGGAATAACCACACTTCATAGGCTCTGCCTTGCCTAAAAACCAAACACACTGCTGCAAATTAAACCATCAAAGATCAACACGTCCTAGCTAATATTGCTATGCAGCAAATTAAAACTTAGAAGGTGCTGGTGGTATCACTAAGGGTTGTTTAGGATTTTCTTTAAGCTCCTTTAATAACTCTTGTACAGCACGTTCTATTGATGGATCTTGGCCTTTATAAATAAGCTCTGGACGATCGATTACTTTAATATCTGGTGCAACACCTTCGTTTTCTATGATCCAGTTACCTTTTGTATCTAAAATACGGAATGTAGCAGCAATTACTTGTCCGCCGTCTACAAGGCTTGGATTACCAGAAATACCAATTAAACCACCCCATGTACGGGTACCAATTAGCTTACCTAGACCAGCCTGGCGGAAGTAGTAAGGAATTGCGTCACCACCAGAACTTGAATAGCCATTTATTAGCATGGCTTTAGGACCATTGTGTGCAAACTGCGGTGTTTTAGTTGGCTCTACACCACGGCGTTTCCAATAGTTAAGCGGTTTACGCGCAAGCCAAGTGATCATATGCTCAGGAATAAAACCGCCGCCATTGTAACGGTCATCAATAATCATGGCATCTTTGGTTGTTTGCGGCATGTAGTTTTTAAACATGGCGCGGTTGCCCTCATAGGCTGTATTTGGCAGGTGCACATAGCCAATACGCCCACTTGATAGCTTATCAACGTAGGCTGCACGCGAATTAACCCAGTCTAAATAACGTAGGCCTTGCTCACTTGCTATCGGTTTTACAGTTATTTGCCATGCGCCTTTGCTACGCGGCTTGTTGTTTAGCACTAACTCTACTTGCTCACCTTGGGTGTTTTCAAGTAGTTCGTAAAAGTTAGCAACGTCTTTTACTGAGCGGCCATTTACCGCAATAATGTAATTGCCGTTATGTGCTTTTACGCCTGTAGTGCCAAGCGGTGAACGGAAATCGTCATGCCAGTTTTCACCTTTAAAGATTTGTTCTATTTTTACATAACCAGATGGATCGCTTGCAAGCTTAGCGCCTAATAAACCATGGTTTTTACGCTCTGCTTTAGGCATATCACCCGACTGCACATAAATATGGCCAGAGTTAATTTCACCGGCAATTTCGCTAAGAACATAATCAAGATCGCTACGATGGCTAATGGCATCAGCCATAGGTTGGTACTTTGCTAAAATAGCATTCCAATCTTGACCGTGGTGGTTTTCATCGTAGAACCAGTCACGCAGTGTACGCCAACCCTCAACATACATTTGTTGCCACTCTGCTTGCGGATTAATTTTAAGCGTCATTTTGCTTAAATCGAGCTTATTTGCGTCTAGGTCTTGCTTTGGTTTAGGCTCTATTAAGCTGTAACCGCCACTTGTGTGTACAAGTAGGTGTTCGCTGTTGCTCGATATAGTGTAATTGCTAACACCTTTAGCGACTGTTTCTAGCTCACTGTCGTGCTCGGTACCTATAAGTTGTAATGCGCCATTAGCAAGCGTCAGTACGCCGTCTTTTACTGCGGTTAAGCCACGGTAATCGCCCGCTGGCGCGTTAAGAGCGGTAACACGCTGCATAAAGTCGCTGCTTTGCAGTGCGTTTTTAACTTTTTTGTCGTCTTCTTTTTCATCTTCTTTATCTTGGACAATCGTGGTTTCATCACTTTGTAAGGCAATAAGCGGTTTAACACTGTCGTTTACTGCGGCCGCATAAATACGGGTGGCGCGGTTAAACATGTAGTCAAACTCGTAACTGCTAAACGCAAGGTTAAAGTCGCGCTCAGAGCTAAAGTAAAGGTATTGGCCATCTGGCGAAAAGGTTGGGTTTTGCTCGTTACTCATTTCGTCTGTTAGGCGCGTCACCTTTTCTTTTTTAAGGTTGTAGTGCCACAGTGAGGCATAACGGTTTTCGTTATTTTTAACAAATACAATGTCTTGGCTGTTAGGCGACCAAGTATATTGAGTAATGCCGTCTTCGTCATAAATACCGGTATCAATTTTGTGTTGCTTGCCCGATTTTGCATCTAACCACCAAAGTGTGTTGTTTTTATCTGAAAACAACAACTTAGAGCTATCTGGTGACCAAATGGGCGTAAAGCGCCAAATAGTGCCATTGCTAGTGAGTTGCTTAATAGCATTATTTTTACTGCGATCTTTTAAGTAAATTTCGTACTCGCCGCTTTCATCGCTCATGTAGGCTATGTAGCGCCCATTTGGTGACCAGCTTGCATCTATTTCGCGGCTTTTCTCTGTGTAAGATAAGTTGCGTGTAGGCCCTTGTTTAATTGGTACGCTAAACAGCTCACCACGGGCAGTAAATACAGCACGTTTACCATCGTGAGAGAGCGACATAGAATCAATAAAATCGCTAACATTTTTGCTATACGGCATTGCGTATTGGCGCACGCCAGCAATGTTAATGCTTAGCTTAGCGCTTTTTTGTGTTTTTGCGTCAAAGCGATATAAATAACCGCCGTTTTCATAAACAATCGCATTTGGGCCCGCTGAAGGCCAAAGTACGTCAAAGTTTTTATAGTTGGTAAGTTTTTTTGGTTCGCTGCCTTTGCGGTACTGGTAAAGGTTTAGCGTGTAATCACGGTCAGACACAAAGTAAATATCGTCACCAACCCAAGTTGGTTGCTGGTCGGTTGCACGGTTTGTAGTTAGTTGTTCTGAGGTGTTTTTTTCTAAATCATAAATCCATACATCTTGCGCACGACCACCACGAGTACGTTTCCACGTACGAAACTCTCGGTCAATTGGCGTATAAACATACTTGCTGCCATCTGGAGATAGCATGCCGCCACCAGTTTCTGGAATCGCTAATGGCTGTTCAAGTCCGCCATCTGCAGGAACCATGTAAGGGCGGCCCATACGTTTTCCCCATGGTGTGCGGTTAGCTCTAAATACCACATTTTTACCATCGGCGGTCCAATCTAAAACGCGGTAATCAAAACCTCCACGCGGTGGCATTGGGCCAACGTCATTATAATAAGTAAGTTGCTTTAGGTTTGAACCGTCGCTGTTGATCACATAAATTTGTCGGCTACCGTTATACTCGGCTGAAAATGCAATGCGCTTACCGTCAGGGGAAAACTTAGGAAATGTTTCAAAGCCAATATGGTCGGTTAAGCGTTTGCTTTCGCCTGTTTGCGTATTCGCAATATAAATATCGCCACTGTAGACAAAGGTAACGGTTTGGTTATGGATATCAGGAAAGCGGAGTAAACGAGTGTCTTTAGTCTCATAGGCCGATACACCCGGCGCGATTGCTGCAGCCAAGGCAAGAGCCAATGTTGTTAGTTTTTTCATGGAATTACATCCTATATTAATAGCTATCCCATCATAACAATAAGGTGCAAAATAGCGATGCACTTACGATAAAAGGTCTGTTACAAAATGTGAATAAAAAAGGTTGGCATTAAAATGCCAACCTTCAAGGGAGTACTCTTTTTAAAGCGTAAAATTAATGTACGTGGTCGTGCTCTTCCTCTTGTGCAATACCTAACCAAGTGATCGCGGCTGGTGGGAATGTAAGTTCTAGTTCACCTTCAATTTCTAAGTCTTCTAGGTGTACTTTTACAACGTGTTGGGCTATTGGGTCGGCTACGTAAGCAAACTGACCGTTTTGCGCCACTGTCATACTAAACTTCATGCCTTCCGGCATGGTTGTTACGTCTTCTTGCGTGATATCAACTTGGCCTGCTAGCTCCCAGTGCATTTCGCCGTCGTGCGCATGTGCCTCAAGTACGTTTAAAAAGCCTAAGCTGTCTAAAACTAAAAAGTGCTCGCCATTCGCTGAGAAAGAGTAAGAAACAGCGCTTGCGCCATCGGCTAGCTGCCATTCTAATTCTTCCATTTCAGCTTTTGCAGGATTTATACTCACGATCACAGCAGGGCCGCCACCGTGACCAGACGCTACGCCAATAAATGTCTCGCTATCTTCGTGGCCATAAATACTACCAATACGTAAATCGCCAACGGCTGCAATGTTCGCTATTTTTTCAGCTTCGTATTCATCATCGTGCTGGTGGGCTAATAACACACCATCGCTACAGCCAAATGCCACATAGTCATGGTTTTGTGCTGCGCCGTGTAAATCAGGGCATGTAAGTTCTAGCGTTTGTTCAAGTTCGTATTCGCCATCATGAAAGTGATAAACCCCCACTTGGTCAGGCAGGATTTTAGCGTTTGATGTACTTTGAGCATCATCGCGGCGAATGGTCGCTAATAAGTGCTCACCACGCGGCTCTGCTACACCATGCATATTAATGTCGTAACTAATACCAGGTAAGGTCGCTGTTGCGTTTGTTATGTCGTTATCTGTTAATACTTCAACAGACGCAATTGTGCCTGATGCTGCATCACCATCATAAAATACCGCTAATTTACCATCGTGCTTTACCAAGTGAGTAGGGCGACTGCCGCTAGTTAGCTCATAACTGCTAAACTCAGGGCTTTGTTCGTAATCATGAAGGTGTGCGCCGTGATCTTCACGCCATAAGCCACCGTCTATAAAGCCGAGGTAATCTTGAGCGCGGCTAGCAATCACGGCATAACGAAAGTCAGGCGACGACGATAGCGTGTTTGAATCATTAGTAAGAGTGAATGTATCAAGAAGCTCATTGTCGTCTAAGTCGAAAAAGTTCGCTTCGTTGCTATCGCCAGCAAGTATCGCAAGCCTACCTAATGAATCAATAGTGTATTTATCACCGTGGTCGCCACCATCGCCATGATCGTGGCCGTCATCAGGTACTTCTATTGGGTCTTTTTCGACAATGTTTGTTTCTGCATCACCACAAGCGGTGATTAATGTGCTGCTTATTGCCAGTGCAATTAATTTTAATTTGAATAGTTTAGTCATGTTAATTTCCTTTATTTATAATTTTTTAGCGCTTAAAAGTAACCGCGAATACCTAGTGCAAAGCTACGACCTGGACGTGGCGCTATATTCTTTAAAAATGAGCTATGCACGCGCGCTTCTGTGTCTGTTAAGTTAGTGCCTCGTAGATACACAGACACATCTTGATTTAGCACTGATAAGTCATATGAAACGCTGGCATCAAGCATGGTATAGCCGTTTGTAGCTGTTTCTTCTGGTGCTGTGCGGTCTTGCTCTTGATAGCGAGTTACGTGGAGGTGCGCACTCAGCTTATTTGTTTGGTAGCTAAACTCAGTACCAAAACGTAGCGGTGGTGTGCGTGGTAAATCGCCACCGTCTTTAAGACGTGCACGAACGTAATCTGAGAATAAATCAACTTTAAACTCATCGGTTAACTGCCATGCAAATTGGGCTTCAAAGCCATGTAAAATTACGTCATCTGTTTTAAATAAATAAACTGGGAGTTCAGATGAGTGATCATGCTCGTCACCGTGGTCATGATTATGCTCATCACCATGGTCGTGGCCGCTTTCGGCGTATAGGCCTGTGTCGATTTGGTAATAATAATTGTCGACTTGGTTGTAGAAAGCATTAAGAATGAAACCGATATCACCTTGGGTTTTACGAAACGTTAAATCAATATTGTTTGCTGTTTCTAGGTCAAGCGCTTGCTCAGATAAACCAAAATGGCCGTCTTCATGAATATCAAATAGTGCGCCTACTTCATAAGTGGCTGTGCCTATATGAGGCCCGAATGATAATAACTCTGAGGCAGAAGGGGCACGCTCAGAACGAGATACCGATAAACCCAAGTTGTAACTAGGTGCAAAATCCCACACCACACCAGTTGATAAACTGACTGGAGTAAACTCTTGCTCTACATCAAATACGCGAATGATATCAGTGTGTTCTTCGTGGCTGTGCTCATGATCAACATTTTCATCATGTGCGTGTGCATCAATGTTTGGTAATAGTACGTTGTCTGCATCAATAGTTACCCGCTCAACTCGGCCACCTAATTGCACTAAAAAGTCACCAAAGTGTCTTTCTTCCATCAGTGCTATAGCAAAGCTTTGTGTTTGTGACGGTGGTGTGAATGCCTCAGAGCCTTGCGCTTCAACATCACTGTGTTTGTAATGAAAGCTCAAACCACCATTCCACTGCGCAAACGGGTTATGCATTAAGTCTACGCGTAACTCATTGGTTTCATTTTCAAACGTGGTACCCACTGCGCCATGTTCAATTTCAGCATGTTCGTAATCTGTAAAACCTGCGCGCAGGTTTATTTTATTAAGCCATTTATTATCGAGGTTATACTCGCCTAATAATTGCACCTTAGTTTGCTCTAAGTCAGCATATACATTTTCTTCGTCGTCGCTATGCTCATCTTCGCCGCCATGAGTATGGCCTGGAATGCCGTATTGACGATTAAATTGCTCAACAGCTATACCTACAAAACCTTGATCAAATAGATAGCTAGTACCTAAGGTAAAGCCGTCAGACTCTTCATTACTATTTGCAACGGTGTAATCGCCACTATGTTCTTCATGGTTATGGTCATTATGGGCAAATTCAGCGGCCACGGGTATTTCATAGTCATCGGCTTCACGCCAGAACGCATCGGCATAAAATGCAAGAGAATCAGTTCCTGTAGTAGCGTTAAACGAGGCTACTTTTTGGTTATCAACAGAGTTGTGCTCAAGGTTCCATTCGCCGCGAGTTGTGCTGTCGGTAGGCACCCGATTATCAACTACATTAACCACACCACCAATGGCGCCGCTGCCATAAAATAATGTGGCAGGGCCACGTAATACTTCGATTTTTTTTGCGGTTGATGCCTCTGATGCAACGGAGTGATCAGGGCCAACGCGAGAAACATCACTGACATCAAGGCCGTTTTGAGTAATTAGAACACGCGGCCCGCTTAAGCCACGAATAATAGGAGTACTGGCTACTTTTGCATGAAAGTTAGTATTAACCCCCGGGAGTTTTTCAAGGCTATCGCCAAGGGTTGCAGCTTGCTGCCGTCTTAATTGTTCGCCAGATAACACGCTAACGGGAGACGAGGATTCCATTGCCGACATGTGAATAGGCGTCGCTTCAATATCAATTACTTCAATGGGTGAACGTTCTAAGTTAAAGGTAATTGACTGGCTTTTATCATCACTAAATGTGATATCTCGATGCAGATGGGCATAACCAGGGGCGGTAATATGAAGTTCTTTTAAACCACTTTTTAAATCAGTTATTACGAACTTACCGCTTGCATCTGTTACTGCTGTTATATCTGAGCCTTCAACTTCTACAGTTGCGTTAGTCACCACTTTACCTTGGTTGTTTAGAACAACACCTTCGATGGTATTTGCAAGTGCATTTGTTGGTAGTAGGGCTGCTATAAACAAAGCTAATTGAGATTTTCGTGTCATTTGAATTCCTTTGCGAATGTTATATTGTATCAATTGTGCTTGAAATGTTATATTGTATCAATAGTTAATTAACTAAAAATCACTCAGGATATATAATTTGGCTACTTCACCTACATAACTTACGTTTAATTTTTATTTAAATTCAGTGCGTTAAGTGTTTCTGTTATTGTTTAGGTGTTGTTCGTGGGGGAGCTGTTTGCTGTAAAGCAAAAGTTAGTTGTTACATTTATTTAGCTCTAGTTAATAAATTTTTAGGTAAAACCACAGCGGAGGCATTGAGCAACAAGGATGGCAAAGTTAAAACATCAGCCCACTACATTAGAGTGGGTAATATGAATAAGCAGCAATTTAAAGAGATGATGGGCTTTGCGATAAAAAGATGTGAAGCCTTTGAAAAAAAATTAACGCCAAAACGTCAGCAGGTATTTGAAATTCTATTGAAAGCAAATAAACCTTTGTCTGCTTATGAGTTAACAGATCAATTTAATAAGCAAATAAATACACCGATTTTGGCAATGTCCGTTTATCGGATATTAGGTTTTTTAGAGTCGGTAGGTCTGGTACATAGATTAAAGTTAGAAAATAAGTTTATACCGTGCAGTCACGTTAATGATGATAGAGAGCATCAACTATCGATGTTTTTAATTTGTAGCTCTTGTAATAAAGCAAGTGAGGTGAATGACCTTAACAATTCGGTTAAATCTTTGTTTAGGGAACTGAAAATGAAAGGGTTTACGCCAGCAACTTCGCAATTAGAAATCTCAGGTGTTTGTTTTGGGTGCCAGCAAAGTACCGCTAACACAATTAAAAAGAAGGATAAATAATGAAGCTGACTCAAACAACAGCAGATAAGCTTGCCATTGGGCTTTCGTTAATGTGCACGGTACATTGTTTTGCAACACCGGTTATTTTAGCGCTGTTGCCAAGCTTTGCTGTACTACAAATAAATGCTGAACAGTTTCACTTATGGGTTCTTGCTGTAGTATTACCAACAAGCTTATTAGCTTTGAGCTTAGGCTGTAAAAAGCACAAACGTATACGTTATATGGCGTGTGGAGTTGTTGGTCTAGTCTTTTTGATAACTGCAGTATTATTAGGCCATGAAGTGGCCGAAAAAACCTTCACTTTAATTGGCTCTGCTTTTATCGCGTTAGCTCATTGGCTTAATTACCAACAGTGTTTTAAAAAGCATGACGAAAAATGCCCGTGTTCAGCAGGTGGATCTGACCAAGTAGCCTAGCAATACAAGGGCTCGATTAGGTATTGGGAATTAATCATTTCAGCTTTTAAGGTTTCTCTATATTTTTGTAGTTAAATAAGGGATATTAAAACTCTTTAATATCCCTTTTCCACTTTACCAATGCTGCAATGAATTCGGGGCCAATACCACAGCAGCCGCCAATAATTGTTGCGCCTAGGCTATGCCATTGTTTAGCAAATGCTACATACTCAGCAGGTGATAAATCGCGGTAACCTTGCGAGCCTTCATTGGCTTTATAGTCGCTGGCTATTGGTGTAAAGCCATTCGCAAAGGCCCCTAAATCAATATTTTTATTCTGCTGTTTTAGCACAGTACTTGTGTCGCGTAGCGCTTGTTCAATGACCTCGGGAATAGAGCAGTTGAAGAATATGCCCGCTATATTATGTTCGAGCAATGCTAAGGTAGCATCGGATACTAATTCACCAGAGCGTAATGTTGCTTGTTCGCTTACTTCATCACTTAAGGTAAATGCGAAATAACATGGTTTGTTTGAATTTTTAAGCACCCTTGCCATTACATGAGCTTCTTCAATACTGGAAATAGTTTCGCCAATCCAAATATCGACATATTCATCTTGTGCTTTATATAGGGTATCTAAAATAGTAAATGCGCGTTCACCTTGGAAAAAATCAGCACGGTACGATCCAAATGCGGGTGGCAATGAACCCGCTACTAGCACGTTTTGTTTAGCGTTTTGAGCCGCTTCTTTTGCAATTACAGCAGCTTGCTGTGCAAGTGCTGCGCCTTGTGCTTGATATAATGCTTCACCTAAATGAAAGGGGACACACGCATAGCTATTTACCGTAATAATTTCTGCCCCTGCATTTATAAAAGCTTCATGTGCTTGAGTTACGCATTGTGGTGCTTCTATTAGAGCTTGCGCACTCCAAAGTGGCTGTGAAAACGGCGCGCCCATGCGTTTAAGTTCACGGCCCATGCCGCCATCTAATATTGTTAACCTGCTCATAATGGACTTCTAAACGTCTAAATATTTAAGGTTATTCAAACATATTTTTTGACAATTCATAATGAAACTTCATCAGGTTGAGTATGAAAAAAGTTCAACATGCTTTAAACAGGCACAAAAAAAGCGACTACCCAGTGAGGTGTCGCTGTTCTTTTTATAAGTAAGCTATTACTTATAAAACGCTTCTACAGTGCCTTTTACTTTCATAAGTAATGGCTGACCGCGACGGTCTAGCGCTTTAGGCGCTGCTACTTTAATCCAACCTTCGCTGATGCAGTATTCTTCAACGTCAAAACGCTCTTTACCGTTAAGAGTAATACCGATTTCATGTTCAAATACTTCTTCTACATAAAATTTGCTACGTGGGTTAATAGACAGTTGATTAGGCAATTCTGGTTTGTTTGTATCAGTCATAATAGTGATCTGCGTTGAATTAATTATGCGCTATTGTAGGCAATAGCAGGCTTATGCTCAAGCAAGAGATCAATAAACTAAGCGGCTTTATTATATTTATATTGTGATGTGCTTTTATAGGGCTGTTACATATATTATGAAAAGGGTTAAGCAGTCGGTGAAAATACAAAAGAGGTTTTATTGATATAAAATTTGGCTGTCACCTTCTTGTCATTAAAATTACCTTTATTAGTAACATCTATTTCCTATAGTGCAGCGGTTGATGTTTTTGAGTTCACACTTTTTAAAATAACCACTACATAACAGGAATTAGGATGAAAATTAAAAAAGTCGCTGCGGCGGTTGGGCTAACATTTATGTTAAGCGCTGCTAGCCATGCAAATGTATTACCACAAAGCCAAATAAATAATAACTGGTATACAAATGCACAAACTACGTTAGCTACTAAAAACACCCAAGCACAAAGTGCACAAGTTACAAAAGCAAAAAACGTGATTTTATTTGTTGGTGACGGCATGGGTATTTCTACCCTAACGGCAGCGCGAATTTTAAAAGGCCAACGAGCAGGTAACCCAGGTGAAGAAGGCTATTTAAGTTTTGAAGAATTTCCATATTCTGCACAAGTTAAAACCTACAACGTAGATGCACAAACTCCCGATTCTGCAGGCACAATGACAGCGATGATCTCAGGTGTTAAAACTGATGTAGGCGTGATTGGTGTAGACGAAGACATTGAACGCGGTGTGTGCTCAACAGTTGCAGGAAACGAGCTTTTAACAGCAACAGAACTGGCTGAAATTAAAGGCCTAGCAACAGGTGTTATTTCTACCGCACGTATTACTCATGCAACGCCAGCGGCAACGTATGCTAAATCGGCAGATCGTAACTGGGAAGATATCTCAGATATGCCCGAGGGCTCAGAAGGCTGTGAAGATATTGCCTCACAGCTAGTTAACTTTGAAAAAAATCTAGAAGCGCGCTTTGTAGGTATTGATGTAGACGGCCTTGATTTTGTAATGGGCGGCGGTCGTCGTCACTTTTTACCAAAAGATGCTGCGGCTAATTCAAGTGACGCAGTGAGCGCTGTTGAAGGTGATCGTACTGATGAGCGCAATCTTGTAACTGAGTGGCAAACACAATATCCAAATGCAACGTACGTTATGGACCAAGCTGGGTTTGATGCTATTGCTGACGATGTAACCCAAGTATTTGGTTTATTTAACGAATCTCACATGCAATACGAAGCCGACCGCAGTAATGACGTGGCAGGTGAGCCTTCACTTACCGACATGACGACTAAAGCGATTGATGTACTGGGTAAAAACGAAAATGGCTTTTTCTTAACGGTTGAGTCGGGCCGAATTGACCACGCACATCATGCGGGTAACGCTTACAACGCACTTAACGACACCATTGAATTTGCCAATGCAGTGCAAGCGGCAATCGATAATACCAACCCAGAAGAAACCCTTATTTTAGTCACTGCCGATCACAGTCACGTATTTACTATTGCTGGTTACCCTAAACGCGGTAACCCAATTTTAGGTCAAGTAGTTGCTGTAGGTCAAACAGTGCCAAGCCTTGCTGCCGACGATATGCCATACACCACGGTAGGTTATGCAAATGGACTGGGTTTTAGAGACTTAGGTGATGAAACTGATGCCGATGCAGCGTACTTAAGCGGCCCAGTCGCTGGGCGTGTTGAGCTAAACGGCGTTGATACAACAACCCCTGGTTTTCACCAAGAAACAACCGTACCACTAGGCTCTGAAACGCATGCTGGTGAAGATATTTCATTGCATGCTAAAGGCCCTGGTGCACAACTTGCTCAAGGTGTAATTGAGCAAAACGTTGTATTTCATCTAATTAACCAAGCACTTGAATTAACTCAGCAATAATGGCGGCGAATATGAAAAAATTAACAGTACTTTCTTTAGCAGTAATGGTCGCGCTAGCGGGTTGTTCAAGTGATGACGATAAAAGTAATAACAACATTATCGCAGTAGATAACGCAATAGCTGTGGGCTCAGCGCAATGTATTAATGGCGGTGTAGAAACGCAAGTGGGCGTAGATACTAACGAAAATGGCCAGCTAGATAGCGACGAAGTTAACTCATCTAACCTAGTGTGTAATGCGCCGGCAACGTCGTTAACTACAGATCAATTAGCTAACCTTACAGGTAACGCATGGTATAGCGACGCGCAAACTAAGTTAGCAGCAACGCAGCAAGCTAATACCGAGGTGGTTACTGAGTCGGGTAAGGCTAAAAACGTGATTTTATTTGTAGGCGACGGCATGGGTATTTCTACCGTTACGGCTGCACGTATTTTAGCTGGCCAGCTTGAGGGCGGCATGGGTGAAGATTATCAACTTAGCTTTGAAACCATGCCTTACTCAGGCTTTGTTAAAACTTATAATGTAGATGCACAAACCCCCGACTCTGCAGGCACAATGACGGCTATGGTGTCAGGTGTTAAAACCGATGTAGGCGTCATTGGTGTAGACGAAGATATTGAGCGCGGCAACTGTTCAACCGTTGCCGGTAACGAACTGGTGTCTTCGCTTGAGCTTGCCGAAATTGCAGGTAAAGCAACCGGCCTTATTTCAACGGCGCGCATTACCCATGCAACGCCAGCGGCAACGTATGCTAAATCGGCTGATCGTAACTGGGAAGATAACTCAGATATGCCAGCAGGTTCAGATGCTTGTGAAGACATTGCATCGCAGCTTGTTAACTTTGAAGCCAACCTAGAAGCACGTTTTGCAGGTATTGATGTAGATGGCATAGACGTAGTAATGGGGGGCGGTCGTCGTCACTTTTTACCAAAAGATGCCGCGGCTAATTCAAGTGATGCAATGAGCGCGGTTGAAGGGGATCGTACAGATGGCCGTAACTTAGTTACCGAATGGCAAACAACTTATCCTAACGGCAACTATGTAATGGATCAAACTGGTTTTGATGCCATTAGCGACGATGCAACAAAGGTATTTGGCTTATTTAACGAATCCCACATGCAATACGAAGCCGACCGCGCAAACGATGTAGCGGGCGAGCCTTCGCTTTCGCAAATGACCGAAAAAGCAATTAACGTGCTTGATAACAACGATAAGGGCTTTTTCTTATCGGTAGAAGCGGGACGAATAGACCACGCGCACCACGCAGGCAATGCATATAACGCGCTTAACGATACTATTGAATTTGCTAAAGCCGTTAAAGTGGCGATGGACAGTACTAACCCAGAAGAAACATTAATCGTGGTCACAGCCGATCATAGCCATGTGTTTACCATTGCAGGTTATCCTAAGCGTGGTAACCCAATATTGGGTAAAGTGGTTGGTGTAGGCCAAACCGAGCCAAGCCTTGCCGCCGACGATATGCCTTATACCACCGTAGGTTATACCAATGGTTTAGGTTACAGAAACTTAGGCAATGAAACTAATGCTGACGCCTCTTACTTAGCTGGACCTGTTACAGGACGTGTTGATTTAACAAATGTTGATACAACAACACCAGGTTTTCACCAAGAGTCATTAGTACCTCTTAGTTCAGAAACCCACGCGGGTGAAGATGTAGGTGTATACGCAATGGGCCCTGGCGCTCATTTAGTAACAGGCACTAATGAGCAAAGCTTTTTATTCCATGTAATGGACTTTGCCGCAGATTTTGTAAAAGCGGCGGATGAAAAAGTAGCGCAATAAATTAACTAGCAAAACAAACAGCCCGCACACTGTGCGGGCTTTTTTGTGTCATACAAATGCCATTATTAAGCGTTATTTTAGAGTCATAAAGTAATGTTTATCTAAGAGATTACCCCAATGAAAAAGTTATTATTTATACTTTCAGCACTGGCCAGCACGAGTGCGCTCGCCCAGCAGTGCGACATTGATGCTGCGCAACTAAAAGCCGACTATAAAATTACCAATCAGCACAAATCGCAGCACAGCACCCAGTCACTTACTCTTTGGCGAAACAATCAGCAGGTGGCGCATCAAAGTGAAACACTAACCGAGCTTTGGCAGCAGCTAAGTAACAACCAGCTTCGTCCTATTCGTTACTTTAATGCCGAACAACGCGGTATTGAGTACCAACCATCGGAGGTACGTGGAGTGCAAAATTGGAGTGCCAAAAGTCAGCTGGTGGATAACCATTTAATTGCAAAAATGACCCTAGTCAGTTCACAAGGTGAGGGTTGTAATGAGGTAAAAAATTACGTGCTTAATGAGGGCGATAACCAATTTAAGCTGGCTTTTCTCCCGCAAGCAAAATTAGTTAAAACTTTTAGTGTGACCAATAAAAAAAGTGATACTCAAACCTTGCTTAGCTTAAATGATGTAAACAGTGATACACCTGCAATTAAGGCTCAGTTTGCAAAATGGGATAACTTTCAAACCACCGATTACGCCGATATTGGTGATAACGAAAGCGATCCATTTTTAGCTAAAATGATTAATCTTGGCTTTATAGAGCACGGCGCCACCGGTTTTTATAACCAGCAAGGTGAGGCTATTCAAGGTGGGCATCATCATTAGCGTTTTTTGGCTTAACCGTGTTTTCGGTTAAGCCATTTTCATAGTCGTTGGCATCACAGGTATTTAAGTCTTGTCGTGCTTGTTTGTCTTGTTGTAATACTTGCTTTAAATCTTCCATACGTTGGCGTACGGCTACGCCATAACTGGCATCATCACCCCATAACTCGGCTAGTTGCAATACGGCAGCACGGTCGTGATCTCTAAATAACTTACCAGCACGCTCAGCATCTTCTTTACTATTACCAAGCAATTGCAATGATTCTATGGCTAAGTTTATGGCTGAGTCGACGGTTTCGCGGTTAAACGCATCTACTTTTAAATTAAGTAATTGATATGCATGGCGGCGATCTATGGCGCGCGCTACTATTTTTAATTGTGGATAGTTTTTATGCGCCAGCTTAATTATCTCAATGGTTTTATCAGGGTTATCAATTGCAACAACCAGCATTTGTGCTGTGTGCGCGCCTGCGGCTTCAAGCAGTTCTTGGCGTGCCGCATCACCATAAAATACGGTATTACCAAACCGGCGCAGCAGTTCTATTTGGCTTGGGCTGTGATCAAGTACGGTAATTTCGTAGCCTTGCGCATGTAATAAACGCCCCATTATTTGTCCAAAACGACCGTATCCGGCAATGATCACATGTTTGGCTGTGCTTATTTGTTCTGGTTTATCAAACTCAGGTGCCGTGGTGCTATAGTTGCGCTTTTGAATTTGCTCATACAGCATAAGCAGTAAAGGTGCTATTAGCATGGAAACGGCAACCACAAGGGTAACTAAATTAGTTTGCTCTGGGGTTAAAATACTCAAGGTGGTTGTTACACTAAGCAGCACAAAGGCAAACTCGCCGCCCTGAGCAAGGGCTAAGGTAAATAGAAGTTGTTGTTTACGGCTAATATTAAAAGCAATTGCCAAGGCAAATAAAATACAGGCTTTAATGGTAATTAATAACACCACTAATGCAATCACGGTACTGAATTGGTTAAATAGCAATTCAAAATTAATTGATGCGCCAACCGTGATAAAAAATAATCCCAGTAATAAGCCTTTAAAGGGCTCTATATCGGCTTCTAGCTCGTGTCTAAATTCACTTTCGGCCAATACAACACCGGCTAAAAAAGTACCGAGTGCGGGCGATAACCCAATACTTTGCATCACCAGCGAAATAGCCACCACTAAAAACAATGCAAAAATAGTGAATATTTCACGCATGTGGGTTTGTGCTATGTATCTAAATAATGGTGCCGAAACATATTTACCGCCAGCAATGATAGCGGCAATAACAGCAACAGAAACCCCTACTTGCTGCCAAATAGGCCAGCTAGCAATGATGGAGTCGTTAATGTCTTTTGAGTTACCTTGTGGTGCAAAAGCGAGTAGCGGAAGTAGCGCTAAAATAGGAATAATCGCAATATCTTGAAATAATAAAACCGAAAATGCATTTTGCCCAGCTTCTTGTTTTAGCCAGCCTTTTTCTTCAAGGCTTTGCAGCACAATAGCAGTTGAAGACAGCGCGAGCATTAAACCAATAGCTAAAGCCGTTTGCCAATGCATGGCAAAAAACCAATAACAAAAGGCAAAAATAGCCGCTGCACTTAGTACCACCTGTAATCCGCCAAGCCCTAATATTGAGTGGCGCAGAGTCCACAAACGCGAAGGTTGCAGTTCAAGGCCAACTAAAAATAACATCATCACAACGCCAAATTCGGCAAAGTGCATTACATCAGTTTGGTCGCCTACGACACCTAATGCATATGGGCCTATCAAAATGCCTGCAATTAAATAACCTAGCACAGAGCCAAGTCCAAGTCGTTTTGCTATGGGAACTGCAACAATGGCAGCAGCTAAGTAAATTAAAGCTATTTCTAACACGTGCTTACCTTATTAACGTTGAGATAAATAGCATGGCTTAGGTGCGTATAAAATACAATGAGTTATGTGGATATATGCTGTTATTTGTTGTGTGCGTTTTAAAAACGCACACAACAAGGCTAAATATTACATATGTTTATAATAGCTGATCTTGGATCGTCAGACGCTGAATAAAAAATAGTAATAGGCCAATTATAAGTGTTCTCAACGTTGCTTTCGGTTACCGTCACCTCAAATTTAGCAGTTGCTGGTAGGTCTATAAGCAGTTCGCTATCTAGGTAGGTGCTTCCTGATTTTTGCAAAACGAGTGCCTGAGTTTGGTTAAATTGATATTCAAAACGTGCAGAGGCTAGCAGTGTTTCGGTCATGTTAAAGTTTACGTTAATGGTATCTGGCCCGGTAAACTCAGGACATACAAATACGGTAACCTCCACGCTTTGAAATACGGGTAAACTGTTTTGTTCTAAGTCTATCGTAAAGTTATTTTGGGTAATTGCGGGAGAGTTATAGATGGCATTAGCAAGGCGCGGATCGTTGCTGGTTATAGTAATGTTTTCACCTTCAGCTAAGTTAAGTGTTTCGTTAAACTGACCTGCGCTATTTGTGGTGTACGGCACATTGTTAATTGTGAGTTTGGCATTACTAATTGCGGTTCGTTGCACGTTGGTAATTTGCCCTTTTATGTTGCCCGTTATTTGCGATGAATTAGTAGCTGTAACCGAAAACTGAGTAATGGCTTGGTAGTTGTCAGCATCAGTTACCGTGAAAGTTAAGATATAGTTACCAGTTAGATCGGGTGTTAATTCGGTTATGTTTTGGTTGGTGCTACTTAAACTAGCAGATGAACCTGTTGGTGTAGAGAGCTCCCATTCATAGCTAAGCGCGGTGCCCTCTGGATCATAGCTTTGGCTTGCATCAAAGTTAACGGTGCTACCAACGGTGCTGTAGCGAGCTTTATCACCGGTATGAATAATAACGGGCTTGGCGTTTTGTGTAACATTAATAGTGAGTGTTTGTGTGTCTGAAAACTGCTCACCATCATTGGTTTTAAGTGAAACAACAACTTGCCCTTCTGCTGGCGCGCTAAGCGTGGGGGCTGAGCTACTTGTACTGCTTAATACAGCTTGATTTGACGACGAAACTATTTCCCAATGGTAACTTAAAACTGCGCCTTCGGGGTCGTAACTGGCTGAGGCATCTAAAGTAACTTGCTCATTAACACTAATTGAAGACTTGTAACTTACTAGAGTAACTGGTTTTTTATTATCCTTTGTATGCAGCACCGAGGTTACTTGTGGTGAGCTGAGTTCACCGTCAGATACAACTAGGGTAACAACGTAATCGCCTTCAACATCAGCAGTAAGCGAAGGGGTAGCCGATGTGCTTTGCTGTAATTGCGCAGTGCTACTTTCAGGTTTTGCTTGCAGTTGCCAGTTGTAAATTAGAGGGTCGCTATCGGGGTCGCTACATTGTAGGCATTGTAGGGTAGTTAATGTATTTAAGGTTATATCAGTTTGCTCTGCAAGAACGGCAATAGGCGCTTTGTTTTCGGTGGTAACGCTTAAGGTTACTTGCGCGGTATCACTTAGATTACCTTCATCGGTTACGCTTAGGGAGATCGTGTACTCACCCAATTCATTCGATGCAAAGCCTGCATTTTTGGCAATTGCATTCGATAAGCTTGGGTCGCTGTTCTCAGGCTTAGAGGTTATTGCCCATTGATAACTTAGCGTGTCGTTTGCATCTGGATCGGTACTTTGTTCACCATTTAATGTTACGAGTTGGTTGGGTGAAAGTGTACTGTTTTGAACTGAAATAACAGCGTTTGGCGCAGAATTTACAGCAAGCTGCTCACTTTTTATAAGTACGTTACTATTAGCGGTATCACCAATTGAGTTAGTAATAGTTAATTTAACGCTGTATTCGCCTAGTTTATCAGCAACAAATTGGCTGTTAACGCGGGTGCTATTTTCAAGTTGTGCAGCGCTTGATGTAGGTGTTTTGATAAATTGCCATTGGTAGCTATTAATTACCGCATTAGTAGCGGTGCTTTGTGCTGCTGTTAATTTAACTACATCACCTTGTTTTACGGTTTGTGTGCTGCCTGCGTTTGCAATGAGCTGTGCGTTTGAGGTAACGGTAATTTGTTTGCTTACTACCGAGCTTGAAATTTTGCCGTCGTTCACAATCAGCTTTAAGGTGTAATTTTGCGCTTGTGCTACCGAAAACGTCACAGTGCGTTGGTTGTTAGTATTAAGCGGTATGTTTTGTTGCTCGTCTGCGCTAAGGAGTTGCCACTGGTATGTGAGTGTATCGCCGTCAGGATCGCTACTATTTGCAGCACTAAAAGTAATGGGTGTATTGGTTTTATATTCTGATTGTTCAGTGCCAATAACAGCCACTGGTTGTGCATTTGTGCTAACTGGGGGAGTGACTTGCTTAGTTTCAGAGCTGCCTGAACCACCACACCCGAGAAGTGTGAGTAAAGTGGGTAATATAATTAAAAGTATCCGTTTCATATTAATATCCTTATAAAATTAAACATTAATATGTACCTAAAAAAGAAATAAAGCAAAAAAAAACAAAGTTTTTTGTCGCTCTTTAGTGATTTGGTTTTTAGTTACTGGTTTAGTTAAATAAACGCGCTTATTGCGTGTAAAAAATCAACCGAAAACCCACTTAAGTGAACGCATTACTGTTATGGTATCGTTTATATATCGAGCCATATTTTTATTACAGGAATAACCTTTTCTTTATGATTTCGCTAAATAATGTATTTTTTACTCGCCAAGATGGTGGCTTGAAGCGACAAATAATTAATGATTTATCGTTAACTATTTTACCCGCTGCACACATTGCCTTACTAGGTGATAGTGGCTCGGGCAAAACAACATTATTAAATTTATTAGCCGGTTTACTGTCTCCAGATGCTGGAACTATTACGGTTAATGAGCAAAAAATTAGTGAATTGAGTGCTAATGAGCTTGCGCTTTATCGGCGTAAAATAGGTATTATTTTTCAGCATTACCAATTACTCAGCCCGTTAAATGTAAAAGACAACATGTGCTTTCAAGCAAGGCTTAATGGGTTATCGCCTAGCGACGATGAAGTAAATACGATGGCTAAAAAACTGGGTTTAGAAGGCAAGCTTACAGCAATGCCTGAGCAACTCTCTGGTGGGGAGCAACAACGAGTGGGCATAGGCCGTGCGCTATTAAATAAGCCTAAGTTATTATTGGCTGATGAACCTACGGGTAACCTTGATGCCGCTCGTTCACTCGATATAGTTACGCTATTAAAAAGCCTGTGCGAAGAGCAGCAAATAATACTTATTATGGTCACTCATAGTCAGCGATTGGCCGACCAGTTTACTACGCAATTGTTTTTAAAAGATGGCCAAATTAATGGCTGAGCTTAAACTTATATTAATAACGTATATGCAGTTTTATCGCCGCCATGTAGGGCTGTTATTACTGTTTTTTATTGGCTTTAGTTTGGGCGCGGCGCTACTTACTGCAATACAGGGCTTAAATTTAGAGGCCGGTAAGCGCTATCAACAAACCACAGCACTAATTGCAAACCCAGTGACGCATTTTGTACGCCCAGTGCTAGGTGAAAACAGGTTGCCCAACAGTATGTGGTCGCGTATTAGGGCGGCTGGCTTTACGCAGGTTCAACCGGTTTTAGAGGGCGTAATTGAAACCAATGAGCAGCAAAAGCTCGCGCTTAGGGGCGTCAATTTATTGCAGTGGCTTACAGAAAATACCGGCGGCTCAGCATCAACAACCAACAAGCGTTATTCTGGGTTTGAACAGTTACTAAATACTGTTTATATCGATCCTAAATTAATACGGCGGCTAAATTTAAAAAACAGCCGTATTAATATAAACATGGGTGATGCCACACGCACTTTAGCTGTAAGCGAATTACAAGGTTTAGGCATGACCATGCTGGTGGACATTAGCCTTGCTGATAAATTACTGCGCGCAAATGGGGTAATTAGTTACTTTGAAGTAAGTGGCTTAAATAATAAACAAGCAGCCCAATTAAACCTATTGTTAGGCGATCAAGCACGCCTTGAAGCTGCGCAAGAGCAGGCTTTTGATGCGCTCTCTGAGGCTTTTTTCTTTAATTTACAAGCGCTGGCATTGTTGGGTTATGTGGTGGGTGCGTTTTTAAGTTTTAATGCAATTAAACTTGCGTACAATGCGCGCGCTCACTTACAGCAGCAAATGTGGGTGCTGGGTTGTCAACGGTCGGCGTTAATTAAAGCGCTGGTTATTGAATTAACGGTGCTTAGTTTTTTTGCTGCGTTATTAGGTGCGTTACTAGGCGCGGCACTGGCAAACACCTTAGTTATGGATGTATCGGCGACTCTGAGAGGGCTCTACCAGCTAGACAGAAGCTTTGTAGTAAGCCTTGATAGCAGCATGATTGCTAGCGGCTTTTCACTTAATGTTGTTGTTTTGTTGGGGTTTTTGGCCAGCCAATCGGCTCGATTAAGTACTTTTTGCGCGCGTATTAAATGGCTAATGTTTGCGTTAGCTATTTTTGCAGCCAGCTACTTAGCGTTAACGGCAAATACCAAAATAAGTGCCTTATTGCTGTGTGTTTGTGTGCTACTCCTCTTTTTTGTAATTACATCACCGGTAGTTAAAGCCGTTTTTAAACTGCCATGGCCAACACAAAACCCGATTATTCAGTGGTTAAAAGCCGACAGCCTAGTGCAGTTACCTGCATTACTAAGCTCTGTACTCGCTATTTTAATGGCGATGGGAGCCGCCGTAGGTATGCAAATTATGGTTGGCAGTTTTAGCGACACCTTAGATACACACCTTGAAAAACGCCTAAGCGCTGATTTATACGTAAGGCCCGATCAAAACATTCAAGCGTTAGGGGCTAAGTTGCGTGAACTCCCTGAGGTCGAAAAAGTAGGCGTATATTGGTCAGCTAAAAGTGAGCTTAAAGCACCTAAAAATACGATAGCTGTTGATGTTATGGCATTTGGTGCAACAGCCAGCTACAACCAACACCTTACTTTGTTAAACAATAAAGCACCTACATCTGCTGCAGTATTTGAAAAGAACAAAAACGGGGTTGTGGGTTGCTTAGTGAACGAACCCGCCTTGCTGCAGTATTCGCTTAAAGTAGGTGATGTAATAACCCTAAAACAGCATATTAATACACTAACGTGCCAAGTACGTGCTGCCTATTTTGATTACGGCGAGCAAGGGTTAAATGTTGTTGTAACAACTAATGCATTATTGAATAGCAGCTTAAATTACACCGAGTATGGTTTATCGCTTTGGTTAAAGCCCCATAGTGACGTTGACGCCATAGCCGAATATATTCAAAAACAGCACCAATTAGATAGCCAACAAGTCATTGCTAATCAGCAGTTTAAACGCTTTGCAAAACAGCTATTTGGTAAAACTTTTTATGTTACTCAGGCGCTTAATATATTTATTATGCTGATTGCATTATTTGGCATGTGGGTAAGCTTTTTAACTTTAGGGCGCGGGCAATTACAGCCCATGGCGGTATTACAAACGCTGGGTGTCACACAACAGCAATTATTGGGAGCAAAAGTACTGCAAGCTGCACTTATTATTTTAACCACCTTGTTATTAGCTATACCACTGGGGCTTAGCCTTGGATGGGTACTATTAACTTACGTCATGCCAATTGCCTTTGGTTGGACCATGGCCATGACCGTTAATTGGCTACAGTTAGGTGGCTTTACGGTGCTTATGTTTATGTTAGCTTTATTTGTGAGCGCGTTACCGCTGATAAAATTAACGCGAAGCGCCGTTGCCGATAATGTTGCCAAGCTATAGGACTTACATGAATAGACTAAAAGCAGCTGTTACCTTTATTTTTATTGGCGCATTAAGCGCGTGCCAGCCCGAAGCAGAGCAAGTAAATCAAGATAAACCAATGCATAGCGGGTTTGCACAACAATTTGGTGAACCTGTAAACAAAAACCAAGGGTTGAGCTTTCCACGTGATCATGGGGCGCATCATCAACAAGGAATTGAATGGTGGTACGTGACTGCTAATTTAAAGGCAGATAATGGCGACACCTTTGGTGTGCAATGGACTTTATTTAGGCTCTCGGTTGATGAGCAAAGCACACAAACAGAACCATCACCTTGGTGGAATGGGCAGCTTTACTTTGCTCACTTTGCAATACAAACCGATTCACAGCATCAAGCGTTCGAAAAATATGGCCGATTGGGGCAAGTAAATATAACAGCGCAGCCATTTGAAGCTCGCCTAGATGATTGGCAGTTAGCAAGTAAGGATGCAACATTTTTACCGCTCAGTTTAAAGGCGCAGCAGGAAAATTACAGTGCTAACCTGGTGCTGGCTAATAGCCCACTTGTAAAACATGGCGAGCAAGGTTATAGCCAAAAGACTCACCAGGGGCATGCCTCTTACTATTACAGCTATCCGTTTTTACACGCACAAGGCGACATCACATTTGCGGGTAAAACTTTTAAAGTAACTGGAGATGCTTGGTTAGACAGAGAGTGGTCTTCGGCGCTAATCGATCCTACCCAAAATGGTTGGGACTGGTTTAGCATTCAGGCTGATGATAAAAAACAGGGGGGCTTAATGGCATTTTGTATTCGTAATGGTCAACAAAGTTATGACTACTGCAGTGCATCGCACATTACGCAAAGTGGAATTGTGCGCGCCATTGCAAATGACGACGTGACCTTACTGGTATTAAAAACATCTGAGCTTACAGCCCAAACAACGCCCAGTAGTAGAACCTACCCAGTTAAGTGGCACCTCAAGGTTAAAGGGTTTGAGCCAATTATAATTGAAGCACGTAACCCCGATTCACGAAATCAATTGAGCATTCCCTACTGGGAGGGACGAATTAAAACTCAAGGCGGTTTTAAAGGTAAAGGTTATGCAGAACTAGTTGGTTATTAGCGGGCTATAAAATGGCTTTCAAAAAAAATGCACTTAAGCCAAGGTTAAGTGCATTTTATTAAGGGCTCAGTATATTAGTCTAGCTTTACTGAACCAGAGATATTATCGATGCTAACATCGCCAGAGCCTGCTTCTGTAATTGTTAGCCCTTTAGCATGATTAACGCGAATATCGCCAGAGCCATCTTCAATGGTAACGCTTGCATCAACATGTTCAATGGTTAAGTCGCCCGAGTTATCTTCAACGTCGACAGCGCCATTAATATGTTGTATTGCTATGCTTCCCGACCCGTCTTCAACAGTTAATGTACCACGTACATTGCTTACATTCATATCGCCTGAGCCATCATCAATATTTGCATTGCCATTAACGTTATTAATAGTAATGCTGCCCGAACCATCGTTAAGATCTAGATTGCCAGTGATGCTTTGAAGAGAAATATCGCCCGAGCCGTCGTCTATGTTTAGGTTTTTAGCGCCATTGATTGATAAGCTGCCAGAGCCATCTTTTACATCAATATTATTTTTCATGGCGTTAATAGTTATGTCGCCTGAGCCATCATCAATATCTAGCTCAAGATTGTTAGGGACGGTGACCACTAAATTAATGCTTGGCGATTGGCCGCTGTAAAAGCTAATACCATTATTACTTGTATTTTGGGCAACAAGCTTTGCTTTAGTGCCACTTTGATCGAGTGTGAGTTCGTATTCGTCGTCAATATCGGCTGTGTAAATAGTGGCGTCAACATTAATACTGGTTGCTGTTGATGAGCCCATTATTTTAAGTGAACCTGCGCCGCTTAGTACGTCTAGGTATTCAAGATTATTGCTAGGTAGTGTTAGTTGTTGTGTTTGTTTTACCGACGCAACGCTTGGTGAAATATGAAACACGCAGCCACTTAATAATAAAATACCGCTAATTAGTGAAAGTGGTTTAGCAATGGTAGATACAGTTGATGAGCTCATGGTTAGTCCTTTTAGTGTGATGTTATTATTTAATATAACAAGACTAGAGCAAAAATGGGGCCTAAATTTAAGTGTTTGTTTTATAATGAATTTAGTTTTTTGTTGAAAATTGAAAGACTAATTAGTGGTTAAAATTACTAATTATTAATAAAAAGGATGCATAAAGCATCCTTTTCGTTTTAACCGCCAGTTTTAATTAAAAACTGTAGGTAATGTTACCGTATAAAAAGCGACCATCTAAACTGTATGGTGCATACGGTGTGTATGGAAATATTTGGCTAAAGGTAGAGTAACCAATATTATCGACCGTGGCTTGCGGGTATTGGTCAAATAAGTTATTGGCACCCAGTGCAAATTTCCACTCATCGTTAGGGCGATACGCAACTTCTAAATCGGTTATCCATTTAGCGTCTAGGTATTCATCGCGATCGGCGGTAGTAGAAATATCGGCAACTTCACCATAACGCGTTGCACGCAAAGTTGTTTGCCATTCGTTAAAGTTCCACACTGCCGACAGATTCAGTTTGTTGTCTGGAGTACCTTCTTCAAAACGACCTACTTCACGGCGTGCAAATACAACATAGTCGTCACCTAATGAGTTTAATTGCTCAGGGTTATCGTCAACGTGCGTTACTTCGGTGTCGTTAAAGTTAGCTGCCGCGTTTAATCGCACGTCGCCAAAGTTATCTAACTGTAGTAGGTAAGTTGCAACAATGTCTACGCCTTGCGTGCGTGAGTCGATTGCGTTGGTAAAGTAGCGTACGCTTTCGGTATTTAACTCACCAGCATCCGTTAAAATTTGTTGTACTGCGGCACCGCTTAAGTTTTCAGAGAGCACAATACGGTCATCAATATCAATACGGTAGGCGTCAACCGTTAAGCTAAAGTTACCTTGGGTGTATACAAAGCCAGCTGTTAAATTAACTGAGTCTTCAGCGTCTAACTGTTTTGCGCCAAGGGCTTGTGCTGCTGATGCATCTGTTGGGAATAGGCCCACTTCAAACGCTTGGTTGTTCTCAAGTACCGTAGAAATTTGACGGTACGAGCTCTGTGCAAGTGATGGCGCACGGAAACCTGTGCTAATTGCCCCACGTAGCGATAGGTTTTCGTTTACGCTGTAACGAGTTGCAAGCTTTGAGGTAAAGGTGTTGCCAAAGTCGCTGTAATCTTCGTAGCGGCTAGCTAAAACCATGTTCCAGTTTTCGGTTAGGTAGGTGTCAAACTCAACAAATAGTGCAACGTTATGACGGCTTTCATCGGTTACGCTTTCTGGGCCAAAACCCGAAAGTACTTGTGCGCCACCGGCTGCAATTGGGTTGCCATTGCTATCAAGTGCAGTAATGTATGAGGCTTCTTCACCTTGTTCTATTTTATAACTTTCGTGGCGGTATTCAGCACCTAGAGTAAAAAATACGTCGTCAGGTAACCCTAAATCAAGGATTGTGCTGGCATCACCATTGACTATAAATTGGTCATAAACTAATGCGCCGTTATCAAATTCGGTGGGGCTGGTGGCGCCTAAAGACGTATTTAAGCTATTTACAACACCAAACGCAAAGTCATTACGGCCGTAGTTGGTACTTACGTCCCATGTCCAGTCACCCGTTTCACCTTCTAGACCTAAGGCAAATGAGTAGTCTTCAACATCGGTTTCAATTTGCGGTAAAAAGCCATCTGGGTAGAGTGCTAATACGTTACGGCTGTCTTGTGCACGGCGGTAAAAGCCACCTGAGTTACCTTCTCGTTTTGAGTAGCTACCAAAAGAATACAGGTTTAGGCTGTTATCTAGCTCGTAACCCATATTGTAAAATAAAGCGTAATCTTCAAGGTCTGCTTTACCAAAGCGATGGTTGTAACGGTCAATAGTAAATTCGCGCTGGTCTAGGCTGCCATCGTCAAGGCGGCTGTATTGTTCACGAGGGTCAAAACCAGAGCGTTGTGTTGGGCTGTTATCGCGGTATTCAATCGATACGTTTACAAAGCCGCTGTCTGATAATGCAAATCCAGAGTTAGCGCTAATTGTGCGTGTGGCGCCATCGCTAATTTCGCGGTCATCACCCAGGTTAAATGCAAGGTCACCGTTTGCATCTGCGTAGGTGCTTTCTAAGTTAGGTGCGCCCGCCATTTGTGTGTCGTATTCACCATAGGTTACGCTTACACTGCCGCCTTCAGAGGCGTCTTTTAAAACAATATTAATCACCCCGGCAATGGCATCTGAGCCGTATTGCGCTGCGGCACCGTCGCGTAGTACTTCTACGCGCTTAATGGCTGATGTAGGGATCATGTTTAAATCTACCGCGGTAGAGCCTCTGCCTACAACACCTGCTAAGTTTAAAAGCGCACCAGAGTGACGACGTTTACCATTGATAAGCACTAAAGTGTGATCGGGCGCTAAGCCGCGCAGTACAGCAGGTTTTGCGTGATCTGTTCCATCACCTAAAGTGGCGCTTGGAAAGTTAAAGCTGGGTACTTGGTTAGCAAGAACCTGGCTGATTTCAAGTTGACCTGTGCTTGCCATGTCGCTGCTAGTAATAATATCTACTGGCACTGAGCTTTGTGCAATACTTCGTAAACTACGGCGAGTCCCTGTTACTGAGATTACTTCGATGTTCTCTTGTGCTTGGGTATCTTGTTCTGCTGCATTAGCTGTAATGAAAGAGTTGCTAAGTGCAGAGGTTACGGCCAAGCTAAGTGCTAATTTATTGGCTGATAAACGCTTAAAAGTCATGAATGTTCCTTAAGAACGTCGTTGTTTTGGTGAGTTTGAAAAAGGAGCGAATCATATAGAAGCGCTCAACTACGTGCAAAGATAAAAACCATCTATGTTATTCACGTTTTTAATAAGTAAGGCCACTGTTTACGTACGTTATAGACGATTAGATCGTTACTGTTGCAATCTTGTAGCGAATGGTGACGAAATCAATAAAAGTAAAAGAGAGATTGCAAAAAAAGTGATAGGCAGAAAAAAGCCAAGTTAAAAACTTGGCTTAAAAATACGTTTAAATAAGTGCCTAAATAATTACTCAGGGGCTACTTCAAGCGTTGTAAATAAAGCATAACGACCCGAATCTACGCCTTTTTCCTTCACATCAACTTCGGTTGCGGTTTCTATTAAATAAACACCTGGTGCGTTCCATGTTGTTGTAAAAAAGCCGTTTTTATCGGTGGTTACTTTTACTTCGCCACGTTCGTTACGGTAGCGAGTATCGCCTCTTAAAATATTAACTTCAATGCCTTCGCCTGCTGGTTTTCCGTCTTGTAGTAATTGAAAACGCGCTTGCTCACCAACAAATAAATCATTTGGGTGTGTAGGGCCACTTAGCTCTAAGCCTAAACCTAACAGAGCTGGCTTAGATGTACCGTTGCGGCTTACAAAGGTATCTACTGTTGAAATAACTTTAGTGGTGCGCACGCCTTGAGCGTTGCTAGGTAATTTAGCATCTGTTTTTTTACCAAATACACGTTTGCGTTTACCCTCTTCGTCCTTATAGAAGGTCATGTACATTGGCTTTTGCGTCATAGCAATGTGGTAAGTGCCTTCTTCTTTGAGGCTTACTGCTGCTGAGCTCTTGCGCTTTAAGTAATAAGCACGAATGGTTTCAGATACTTTCTCGCCGTTTGGTGCAAGTGCCATTAATAATGTGTCGTCGTACTCTGCGCCTTTTTCTTTTGGCTTAAAGGCTTTATCTGGTGCAAACATTTCGTTAGAAATACTCGCATCAATCATAACGTAATGCGCTTTATCGCCAGAAAGCGAAGTGTGCGAAGGTAGTAACCAACGGGCATGTGCGCTTGCCGCTGTTGAGACTAGCGCCGATAAACTCAGTGCGCCTATTAATGCAATTTTTGATAAATTAACGTTCATTATTTTTCCTTTAAATTTGAATGATAAGTAGGGGCTACCTAGCGCTTACAGTGATAAAGCTGGTTGTAAATTCGTTTTTACCTTCAATAGTTATTTTCTCTGATTGGGTTAAATCAAGCTCAATACGGCTGTAATCACGGCCACCTTCTTCGCGCACAACTTCAATATTAAGTAGGTATTTACCGGGCGTTACAGGGTTACCGTTTAGATCGTTGCCATCCCAACTAATTGTATATGTGCCGGCACGCTTGGTTGCGCCGCTGACACCATCAAACTGAGCATTACTTTTACCGGCTTTGCGCCACCATTGGCGTAGGTCTTTAAACCATTCCGCTTTTTGTACCCAAAGCGCTAATGTTGTGACGTGTTTACGCTCTGGCGTTTCCAGCCATACAGCAACATAAGGTCGGTGGTAAGGTTGCACGTTTAAATCGGCGAGGGTTAATTCAACTTCTAACCTTGACGATTGTGCATGAGCATTAATTTGAAATAGCGCGGCGACTAACAGCGTGATGCTTAGCCATGGTTTAACTTTAAACATTAAGACACTCCTTTTATTTGTGGCACCCAACACAGGTAAATAACGATAGGTGTTGCTACACCTAATGCGGTTATCCATATTCCTGCTAAGCGTTTTTTTCTATTTTGAAATAAAATAATCATGCCGGTGATGGCAAATAGGATCATTAGCACTGCTGATATATCAATAACCCAGCTCCATACATCACCGCTGTAACGGCCTTTATGTAAGTCGCCAATGACACTTAAAAATCCCCCGGTTTGATAATCGAGTAACAATTCGCCACTAATAAAATCAAACTCTGCGTAGGCGTAGCCTGCAGGTAATGGGTAGTCGAGCATGACCAGTGAATCTTGCTTTTCCCACTCAATGCTTTTTACTTTATTCAGCCCATACTGCTTGGCTAGGTAAGCTTCTATTTGGGGGTAAATAGCAGGTAGGGTGTTTAATTGTGTTTGTGCTTTTGTAAGTAGTTCAGCTGGAATTGCAGCGGTAATTTGGCCGTTGTTTTTATCGTTTTTTAACCAGTCAACGTGGTTTAGCACTATGCCGCTTACACAAAATAAAATAAGTAGAAAAAACAAAGCGGTAGAAATATAGATATGTAAAGCACGACTCGTACTATATAAAGCGCGTTTATTAACAAAGGGCATAAAAGGTGCAAATTTAATTAATTTGTACGGATGATAATGATTTGCATTAGCTGTTACAAATTTATTTACCAAACTTTACACTTTATTTTGCTTATACAGACCCTAGTTTTTAGGTGGAGTTGAGGGCTTAGAAATTAAGTAAGTTAAAACCAGCACTTCAACCACAGCAACTAGGGCAATAACCCAAGCTGGAGGGCTGCTGTATAATAAAAATATAAAGCCTATTAGCATACCTAGACCCGCAGCATATTTTGCCTTTACAGGAACTACTTGATGAGCGCGCCAATGTTGTAATGTTGTCCCAAAGCGAGGGTGGTTTAATAGCCAAGATTCAAGCGCGCTAGATGAGCGAGCAAAACAGGCTAAGGCTAAAATTAAAAACGGCGTGGTTGGCATAACGGGTAGGGCAACACCAATAATGCCGAGTAATACACACAGTAACCCCAGCAATTTAAAGCCGATATTTTTATAATAAATAAAAACGTTTTTTATGTTCACGCCAGCTCTATTTAATAAATTAAACGGTAAAAGGTAAGCTAACTACAGGATAAAATTAAGCTTAAATGGCTTAGTTACATGTTATCAACTAAGTCATTTAAGGCGATAAAAGGGGTTTTATTATTTTTATACTGCGTTTTATTCTTTAGGAGTTTGAAATAGTGCGCCGACTTCTAAAAGCGGGGAAGCGTCTAGCTTATCAGCATCCATCATTGCGGCAATACGTTGCATTGATGAAAGTAGTAAACTCTGTTCCCATTCAGCAAGTGCTGAAAATTTTTCGATAAAATGCTCTTGTAATGGCTGAGGTGCTTTTTCGAGTAGTTCCTTACCTTGTTCGGTAAGGTATAAGCTGACTCGGCGCTTATCCATTTGACTGCGAACACGTGTTACTAAGTTTTTGCTCTCTATTCGGTCAAGAATATTAGTAACCGTTGCTGGGCTTAAGTTGACGTTTTGCGCAATACGACTGGCGGTAATACCATCAGTTTGAGACACTTCCTGCATGATAAGCAGTTGAGGCCCTGTTAAGCCCGCTGTTTTATTAAGCTGCTTTGAATGTAAGTCAATCGCACGGATCACCTTGCGTAAAGAAACTAGTAACTCGTCATATTTTTGCATTTGTTTGTCTCATGGAAGGCGAATGATTTGCCGTAATCATGAAATGTTACACATCAAATAAATTGAATTCAAATGATATATGTTATTTATGCCAGCTATTATTAGTTTTTATTGACTTTTATTAATTTGAGCAGTAATTAAAATAGCATTTATTATCTTTATTTTATTAAATGCTTATAACATTCTATTTGTGAACCTTCCCTAGGTTGAAAGGCAGAGTTGTAAAGCTTTAGTCGTAATTTTACCGTTGATTTTGCATAAGAATATAGTAACTAACTCAATTTAAATAACTATTCTATGTAGCTTATGCTTTAAGCATGCATTATTGTTTGTGTACAAGTAACCTGAACTCAGGTTAAGTATTAAAAATTAGTCTCAGTGTTAAAGGAAATAAAATGCAATTATCACCCTCAGTATGTATTGAGCGTACACATAGCGGTTTAGAATTTATTAGTATTAATAGTCGCCAATGTGAGGCGAAAATATTTTTACAAGGTGGGCAAATAACTGAGTTTACACCCAAAGGTAAATTGCCATTATTGTGGGTGTCTGGGGATGAAACCTTTAGCGAAGGGAAAAGTATTCGCGGCGGCATTCCTATTTGTTGGCCTTGGTTTGGTCAACATGAAAATACAGACTTCCCAGCTCATGGCTTTGCTCGCACACTCGTATGGCAAGCTGATGAAGTGCATGAAACCGAGGACGAAGTTACGGTTAGCCTAAAATTACCCATGAGGCAGGTAGACTCTACCTTTTGGCCGCATCAATCTTCTTTACGGGTTGAGTTTATTTTATCTGAGCAATTAGAGGTGCGTTTAACCACCTCTAATTTAGGCAATGTACCATTTAGCTATACACAAGCGCTGCATACTTACTTTCCAACACAAGATATTAAGAATACCCGTGTGACAGGCCTGCAAGGGGCAAAATATATAGAGTTTGGTCAAGGGCCTCATCAGCAACATGATGTGGTCGACTTTTCCCGTGAAACCGATATGGTTTATACCCAAGCCGCAGCAGTTCAAACAATTGATACTCCTCAAGGGATGATCAGTGTTAGCAGAGAAAACTCGCAGTCGTGCGTACTATGGAATCCATGGATTGAAAAATCAAAGCGGCTATCAAATTTTGCCGATGATGATTATAAAAGCATGTTATGCCTAGAAGCTGCGAATGTGCTTGAAGATGCGGTTACGCTTGAGCCAAAACAAAGTCATACCTTAGTGACAACAATAAAGTGGCTTGGCTAAGTCCAATGGAGCAAAGTGTGTTTACTAATCAACAAATGACCGATCTACCGCAACATAAAAGCATAGTGTTTGAGCCGCTTGCCGATAAAGCGTTATTGCATGCAAAATTGAATTGGTTGTTATTTTTCATTCCTTTTTGCTTAGTGCTAGCGGTTGTTTGTTATTTTAATACAGATTTTGCTGCCATGGCGCAAGGTTACTTATTGGTTGCTGTTCCGCTATTAATTTTACTTTGTATGCTATACAGCGTGTTCAGTATTAAATTACAAGGCAGTGCATTGCGTACCCACGATATAGCGTTTAAAAAGGGTATTATTTGGCAGCAGGTAACTATTTTACCGTTAGCACGAGTGCAGCATATTGAAATACATCGTGGGCCAATAGAGCGAAAACTGGGTTTAGCCAGTTTAAGGCTTTACAGCGCAGGGGGGATGAGTGCTGATTTACAAATTAGCGGTCTGACCCACGAAAAGTGCAAAAATATCCGTCAGTTTGTACAAAGCTATCGCCACGATGAAACCACGAGTGAGGTTGCTGCCAGTGAGTGTTGATGCTACGCAAATGACGCCACCTTCACTTAATTGGCAAAAAGTCTCGCCCTGGGCATTGGCTTATTTTGTGATGCATTTTAGTGTTCGCTTTGTCAAAGACGGCTTATTTAATTTACTGCCTGTGTTAGTGGTATTTGTTACCCAGGTAGAAAATAAACTATTTTGGGGGCAAGTTGCGCTCGCGATTGCTTTGACTTCATTGCTTGCTTATTGTTTTTTGTATTACCGTAGTTTTCGTTTTTGTATTACTGACGAGCATGAAATCTTACTAAATAAAGGCGTATTTAAAAAAGAGCGACTCACCTTAAAGTTTTCTCGAGTGCAAAATGTAAACATAGCTGAGCCCTTTTATTTTACTCCAGTAGGTTTAGTTAATTGCATTTTTGATGCTGCCGGCAGTGTTGCCCAAGAAGCGGTATTGCCGGGAGTAACCAGCGGTTATGCCCAGCAAATGCGCAAGCAAGTATTTGACTACAAAGCACAGCAGCAACCATCAGCAGAAGTAGCTGACACAGCGCAGTCTCATATTGAAGAGCAGGACGAAAATAGTTTATTCATTTCAAATAAAGAAATAGCTAAGTTTGGTTTAATGTCGAACATGGCCATTTTAGCGCTTGCCGCTATTGCCCCTTTTATGAATGTGGCAATCGATTTTTTAGAGCAGCAGTTTATAACAAAAATAGAGGGTTTTTATCAGCAAGAGCTGGGTATGATGGCTAATGCAGCGGTATTTGCAGTAATTACTTTGATTTTTGTATTGGTATTTATAGCGGTGTTTTTATCGGTGACTATGTCGCTCATTCGGTTCTATAATTATCAGCTTTATTTTAAAAATAAAAAATTTAAACGTATTGCAGGGCTGTTAGAACGCCATCAACTATCAATTAGTTTAGATAAAGTACAATCGATTGTTATTAAGCAAAACCTAATTGCTAGGCTATTGAAACGTTTTACTGTTGAGTGTTTGCAAGCCAGCAGTGGTGGCGCTGCAAGTATGGCGAAAAAGAATAAACAAACCTTAGTGTTACCTGTGCTCACGCAGGAGCAAGTTGATAATGTGTGTCAGTGGATTTATCCGTGGTTTGACAGTAAAAAGCTGGCATTTAAAGCAGTAGAAAGGGCGTTGTTATATAAAAATATGCTGTTTTATGCCTTGCTACCGGGCGTAGCTTCTGGGTTTTTAGTTAGCTTTATGCAACTTAATATATTAATTTCACTAGCATTATTTTTGGTATTAGCCGCGTTAGTGTTTTTATCTTATAAACGTTATGGGTATTACCTTCATCAACAAGATGGGCGTTTTTATATGGTGGTGCGCAAAGGTATGATTGGCGTGCATTACCGAGTATTTGAGCTGTACAAAGCACAAAGCGCTCGCAGTGTGAGCACCTTTTTTATGCGTCGTTCTGGCTTAAAAAGCCTGTATATACAACTTGCTGCAGGCGGTGCGTATGTCCCATATTTAAAACAGCAAGATGCTGACTTCATTATAGATTTTACACTGATGCAGGCTGAGTCAGATCCTCGTAGTTGGATGTAACTTCCCTTGTTGAAAATAACTAAAGTTCAGGTTAAATAATAAAGCAGGTGTAAATACACATTTGCACATGCTTTATTACACTTTTTTACTGCCCGTTTTTCCCTTTTAATAATACCCTAAGCATTATTAAAAGCACTATTTAAGGGATTATTGTGAAAAAGTCACTCATTGCATCAGCCTTATTACTGGCTGCACCAAGCTTCGCAGCCAATTGGCAAACCATTCATACTGAGCATTTTAATGTTCACTTTAGCAGTGAGCATACTGATTTTGCTAAATCGACCGCAGTAGAGCTGGAGATTGTCCGTACTAAAGTGCTTGAGCAACAAAACCGTGCGCTTGATAAAATCGTCGATGTGGTGGTATTTGATCCTTTAAATGCAGCTAATGGCTTTGCCTTACCAACCTCTAATAATCCTGTTATGGCGCTTTTTACTACGCCACCACAATCGGACACAGTAATCTCAAACTCATCGGGCTGGCAGCAATTACTAGTGCTGCACGAGTACATTCACTTAGTTCATTTAGCGCAGCCGACTCGCAGCGAGTGGCAACAAAAAATTAGAGGGGTATGGGATCTTTACGATTTAACCTATGGTGACACACCGCGCTGGGTAGCTGAAGGATACGCCACCTTAATTGAGTCTAAAATGACGGGTCGAGGGCGACTCTTTGATAACTATTCTGAGGCAATACTCAGGGAGTTTGCTCAGCAAGGAGCGCTTCCGACCTATGGGCAACTAAATAGTGATGAAGGCTTTATGGCGGGCTCCATGGCGTATTTAATGGGAAGTCGGTTTTTATACTGGCTAGAGCAAAATTACTCAGAGCAGTTGGTCGATAACGTATGGGTTCGTATGCGAGCGGTTAAGTCTCGAGATTTTGATGATGCATTTTCTGGTGTATTTGGGCAAAGCGCTGCCAAGCTATATCGTCGATTTATTGCTGAGTACACTTATAAAGCAATGCAACAAGAGCAAACCGAGTCACCACTTAATAGCAAGCTTTGGTTAAAGCTTGATTTATACGCTAGCAACCCCGTTCTTTCAGATGATGGCAGCAAAATTGCCATAGTGGAGCGTGATAAAAAAAGTAATACCAAGCTCATAATTTATAGCACTGAAGACAACACTAAAGCGCAACAGCAATTTACTAAAGCACAAAAGCAATTACTTGAAGATGATGCTAAGGATATTCCTGATACTCCGCCAAGTGTATTTAAGCGCGAACAAAAACAAATATTAAATCAAATAAATCGCGCAGGTATTGCCAATCCGCAGTGGGTAGGCAATAACACTCTTTATTTTAATGCCTACAGTAGTGAGGAGTCGGGGACTTATAACAAAGTGTCTGACATTTTTAGCTATAACATAGATACTGGCAACGTCGAACAACTCACTGAACTGGCTGGTATTCGTCGTTTTAGTGTTACCCGCAATGGTGAAACACTTTACGGTGAGCAAATAAGAGCTGGGTATTCTGAATTAGTAAAAGTCGATCTTAATACACAAACAATAACGCCACTTTTTACTAAGAGCTTAAAAACAACGTATGATTACCCGACCCTAAGCCCCGATGAAACAAAATTAACTTATTTATCAGCGTCATTAAACGAAAACTGGCAATTGTATATACAAGATTTAGGCGATGATGCTAGGCAGTCAGTCCCAATGCCTAATGGGTATCAGTATTTAAGTCAGCCGAGTTTTAGTCAAAATGGGGAGTCTATCTATTTTGTTGCTGGCCTAAATAATAAAACTGATATTTATAATTATCATATAAAAAATAATACCCTCACATGCTTAACTAACGGGCAAGAAGCGCTTGCATACCCGATTGAGGCTGAAGATGGCTCACTACTTTATTTCTCTATTAATGCCGATGGCCTTGATGTAAAAACGCTAACAACAAAAAACCACACAGCTGTGACGGATCTCGCTGTAAACAGTGAAGCTCCATTGTTGATGGTAAATAAGCATACTCTGCCACCGGCAAAAATATATACCGATGAGACAGCAGAGCAAAGCGATTACGCAGTACTTGATCAGCAAGCGACGTTTGCCTTGGGATCACAGTATTATTCAGCGTCAACCAGTTTGCTAAGCGTAGGTATAAAAAGTAGCGACTTATTAAAGCAACTTGATTTACAAGCGGGTTATAACATTGATTTGCATGACGGTGCATTACATGGAGGCTTTGTACAAGCAAAATACAATGCGTTAAATACAAAGTTTAAGCTTGCGCTATTTGATTATAATTTGGGTACATCACATCAATATCAACCTAGCTTAAACGCTGATATTGACGCCCGAGGTGGTTTTGTTGCAATAAGCCATTCATTGAAATTTGGCCAGCTTCAGTTAACCCCAGAGCTTGCTTATAACTATACAGATTATAAAAATAGCCATAAAAATTGGACACGGTTGAGTATTGCTCAGCAATGGCAACATGACCGCCAAGCATTTGCCATAGGGCAGAGTATTTATGCCAGTATTTATGATGGGCGGAATCACAATAGTCATTGGCAAGGTTATGACTTGGCAACAAAAGTATTTGGTAAAGCATTTAATATTCCCATGTTTGTGAGCTTTGAACAAAAACATCGAGACGATAGTAATTTAGCTTTAGGAGGGTTTAGCTCTAACCTGATTAATCAGCAACAAAGTAGCGAGTTTGTGCTTGCTGCTGAATTGCCTTATTACAGTGCAACTGCAGAGCGCTATCAAGGTTATGGCGGTGGCATTAGCTTTAAAGAAGGCATGCCCTGGCTTTACTATAAGCAACATCAATTAGGCAACAGCGTTTATGCACAAAGTTATGGCTTAAAATACCAAGGTGATTTTAGCTTCGGAATGGGGCCTGCGGGCGTAAACGATTTAACCTTTAATGCTGGACTGTCGCGTGTTGAAGGCGGCAGCTTTGAAGATGAAATGCGCGCGTGGTTAAGCTTTTACTATTCATTGTAAAAGCTTATTTAGCTAAGTTACTATCTCAAGTTAGTAACTTAGCTGAGCATTAATACTGTCAAGCGTTAGCGCTTTTTCGCTGCATTACACGATTTCTTTGTGAGTGCTTTTTACGTTTGCGGCGGGTAAGCCATAAATAAAAGCCTGTACCAGCGAGCCATACAGGGCTAAGGCCAACAATACACCATAGTATTTTACTGATAAGCCCAGCAAAATAACCAAAGTGTAGTTTTCTAAAGCTATCAATTACTTGCCAACCAACTCCGGTTTCACGAATATCCCAGTTAGCCATGTGTTCACCTGTTTGCTTATTGTAGGTTATGGTATTGGCGTATTCACTGGTAAGTGGATTACTGGTATTTACTTCGCCATAAAGAGTAATATTTTCATCAGGCTCTCGCGGGAAAACTAAAAAAGTAGTGTTAAAAGTGGGTATTTGCAGCTTACTATCATTAAGAATGCGCTCAAAAGAAATGTCGTCACTATATAATTTATTTGTAATAGTGTAGTGCTCTTCTTCTGCGTGTTCTATTACTTCGTGATACCACACAGCGCCATTAAAATAGCCACCGGTAATCGCTAAAACGATAAGGATAGGTGAACCTAATACTCCAGTCATTTTATGAATGTCGCTTAGTACTATCTGCAAAGTTGCTCGCCAGCGTACGCTAAATAGTCGCTGCCAAAATTTGCGGTAAATAATTAAGCCAGTAATACCTAAAGTTAATAAAAATAGAGCAAAAAAGAAGCCTAATACGGTACCTGTTTGCCCTGGTAAGCTTTTTAAGTCGTTAAGTAAAAAAGTATAATGGAGCTCTAAAAACCAGTCAGTAAAATAATGAGTGGTGCTTACTGGTTCTGATAAAACCTCTCCTGTGTATTGGTCTAAATGCAACTTATACCAATCGTCAGTTCCACGCTTAACCAAATAAAGCCGGTCAGCGGTGCTGTTATTAAAAAGCTCCCAGCTTCCTACTACATATTCAGGAAAGGCTGCTTCGGCTTTATTTATTAATGAGTCCATAGGCAAACGTGAAGCTTGTTGCTGTACCACAAAGTGTTTATCTGGCATCAGTAGGCCATCAATTTCACTTTTAAACACTAAAACACTGCCAGTAATGCTAATAACAATTAACGGAATAATGGCAATTAGCGCCAACCAACTATGAACTTTAAACAGTGTTTTTCTCATTACTTAGGCTTGCATGTTAATCTGTAGATATGCGCATGATAACAGTTATCATTTGTGTTGCAATTATAAAAGGGTGAGACTGTGAAGTTTTAGTAACGGTTTTTGTATACTCAGGTTGCCACAGGAGGAAATTAAAGTTGGTGTGAAGCTTGTATAAAAGCTAGCCAGTCCTACAATGCGCGCACATAAATAAAGCCTTTAAAAACAAATGTTTAAAAAATGTTTTATTTCTTCCTTTTCATTAACAACAATGTAACGAGCGAGGTTTGCTTTGGCGTATTATTTGCCTATTTTGTCAGTATTTATTTTGGTTTTTAGTTTTTTACCGTTACTCAATAAAATTATAAAAAACCGCAGTGTATCAGGTGTATCACTGTTAATGATGACATTTGGTTTAGCGCAAAGTGTGTACTTTATTAGCTACAATCTTTACTTTGCTCGCTTTTATATTGCCTTGCCGTTTTTTGCGACAGGATTATTGAGTGGTTTAATTTTATACTTTTTTGCACGTTATAATGCCGCTAAACGTCAGAAGCTGCAGTTACTTGGCATGCTTAGCTTTTCGTTATTACCTTTTTTGTTGCTGTTAAACCCTAACCTAGATACTGCCACTGTGCTAAATGGCTTAACCTATGTGGGCTTAATCATGAGTTCAGTACGAGTTATGCCACAAACCTACAAAACACTTCGCACAGGGAATATTAGTAACCTTAGTGCTCGCTATTTTAGTTTACAATTTATAGCTGGTATCTGTGGTTTGTTTGCAGAGCTTGCTATGCCTGTGCAAAGTACTTCGCATATACTAATGTTTGTTATGATATTACTGACTAATGCGGTGCAGTTTGCGTGTATGCAGTATTATCGCGTACGTCCTGTGTTGGCATAAAATTATAGTGACCGTTAATTTCATTTGTGGCACTTTGAGTGACCAATAAATAAAAAGTGCCCACTATGAAATTAACTATCCATCAAATCGATGCGTTCAGCAGTGAACTGTTTAAAGGTAACTATGCCGCTGTGATCCCACTAGAATCGTGGCTTAGTGATGATCTTATGCTGAATATCGCTTCTGAAAATAACGTATCTGAAACTGCTTTTACTTGTCAGTCGGCAGATGGAAGCTTTGCGATACGTTGGTTTTCGCCATTAATGGAGATTGATTTTTGCGGCCATGCTACTTTAGCAGCGGCCTATGTGCTTTGTGAGCAACATAGTATATCGCAGGTGCGCTTTAGCGCAGAGGCGGTGGGCAAACTGATTGTTAATAAAAATAACGATGGCAGCTTTGCTATGACCTTTCCTAAACAAGCCCCTGAAGAGGTTCGGCTTATCCCTGATGCTTTATTAGCTGGCCTGTCTATACAACCTATTAAAGTGCTGAAAAACCGCCAAGCTTATTTTGCTATTTATGATAATGAGCAGCAGGTTGTAGATCTGAAAACAACCAATGAACAACTAAAAAAATTAGCCCCATTAGATGTGGTTGCAACAGCACCGAGTGTTGAGTATGACTTTATTTCTCGTTATTTTTGGCCGGCCAGTGGTGGTGATGAAGACTTTGTGACCGGTTCAATTCATACCGGGCTTGCCCCTTATTGGGCAGAACAATTTGGCAAACACTCTTTAAATGCTTATCAGGCTTCACAACGGGGTGGGAAGTTACATTGTGAAGTGGGCAGTACAACAGTGACATTAACGGGTCATGCGGTAAGATACCTAAAAGGTACTATTTACCTTTGAATTAGTGTAAAAAAGCCACGTAAAACGTGGCCTTGGTTTACTCAGTGTTATTTACGCTTCTAGCGCTTTGCTAATTAAGCGGTCGATATACTTTTTATGTGCTTTGGTTGCGGTATCAGCGCCCCATGCAACATCTTGATTGGCTATTTGAGTTAGCTGATATAGCGCGGCTGTTTTCGCTAAGTTATCGTATTTACTTGCTTTTTCTAAGCCTGCAATTGCAATAAGCTGATTTACGTATTCAATCTGTAAGTTATGACTGATTGAATTAGCGTTTTTGCTATCAACAAAGATACTTGCAGTTAAATCCTCCATAAATTGCGTAAGGCTGTATTCATTTCCATATAAAGCAGTGTCTGAAATACGTAGTAACACAGCAGGATGCAGTAGTTGCGCTAACACACCTTTTTGCATGCCTAAAATCATTTTATGCGGTTTAGGGTCTTCGTTTTTACCATAATGATTAAACCCACGGCGCTGCTGCTGCATAAAGTTATACAAAGGCTGCATGCTTTGCAGTACATTTGGAGCAAACACATACTCAGCTAAAATAGCCATTGCTTGGGTTTGGCGCTCAAGTGGTACCGGTGTAAAAGGCTTAGCTGCATTTTCATCACCTACGACAGCACGCTCTACATAAACCCCACCAATTTGACGAGATACCACGCCTGCTTGTGCACGGTATTGGCCAAATAGGCTGTTAGCAGAAGTAACAAGCTGTTGGTAAGACTCGCCTTTTACTGTGGCTTTATCTTTAAGTTCTGAAAAGAGAGTATTGATCAGGGCCATTCTATCTGCCCCGTAAGCTGCAGGGTTAGACGACAAGTCACCTATCATCACGCGAGGGTCTATATGGCGCCCAGGAGCACGCATGTCGTCGGCATCATTACCAAAGGCAAGCGCATGTTCGCTTGAGCGAGCAAGTATTTTATCAAGACGAGCTTGTTCTGCTGCTTCATCTTTAAGTGCTGCGCTATAGCCGTAGTTTATTGCCCAATCATCGTACGGACCTGGTTTAGTTTGGAAAATATCGCCTTGAGTCACATCCGTTGGCGCTATATTTGCTGGCGCATAGTCCATTACTGAGCCGGTTACTATACCTTGGGTTTTACTTTTGTCGTGAACTTCTTTCTCATCCCACAAAATAGAAGATTTCATGTTGTGATTAAGACCTAAAGTATGCCCTACTTCATGTAAAACCAGCTGAGTTAAGCCTTGGCGTAACATTTCAGTATCTTCAATATCAGCGCCATTCGCTAAGCCTTTTGCAAGTATTAGGTTTTGTTGTAATTCATGACCTAAAGAGCAATTAAGCTCAGTGTTGCTTCCTGGTTGGGTATAGCTCATAGTGCCTTGAGTATACAGTGTGTCGTATATCCAGCGGTTTTTCATAAATACAAACTCAAGCATGATGTCTGAGCCTAAAATTTCACCGGTTAGCGGGTTAGCTAATGCTGGCCCGTACCCACCAAAAGGCGGCTTAGGTGATGAAGTCCAACGCAGTACATTATAGTTAATATCGCCAGCATCCCAATCGGCATCATCAGGTTGTACTTTTACTTCCAGTGCGTTCTTGAAGCCAGCCTTTTCAAATGAGCTATTCCAAGCAAGTACAGCGTCACGTACTGTATCTCGCCACTCAATAGGCGTGGTATTTTCTATCCACCAAGTAATTGGCTTTACTGGCTCTGAAAGTGCAGCACTTGGATCTTTCTTTTGTAGATCCCAACGCTTAATTACATCTTGATATGGCGCCCAGTCAGTTGATGTCATTTTATCAAACTGATTGGTGAAATAACCAATGCGCGCATCATCAAGGCGAGGTTGATAACTATTTTCAGGTAAAGCCACAAATGAATGCTGTACTTTTACTGACACGCTTCGTGGATCGCTTATCGCACCTGAGCCTCGAACGGTTGGGCTACTATTAGTAAAAACATAATCAACCACCAGATCTAGGTTGTTAGGGTATGGGCGCTGTTTGATGATACGTGATTTTTTATCATCTAATTTACCTACTTTAAAACGCTTTTTAGCATTTTTATCGTTCGGATTAGGTGTTGGCGATACTTTATGCAGGGCTTCACTTAAAAATAGCTTGTTAACATTAAAGGCTATTTTACCCTCTTCTTGCTTTTCTATTTTTATACTTGCAAGTACTGCTTCGCTAATGTTTGCCTCGCTGGCTTTAGCTAGCGCACTATTTTCGTTAAATAAGTAGCGCGGGGTTTTGCTAATAATATCGATACGATCAAAGTATTTTCTAAATTCGATTAACTTTGTTTCACGGTACGCGCCACGAAAGTGGCCCGCATCAGTCGCGCCGTCAATGGTGTGTGCAAAATAAACAAAAGGAGTATCGAGTTGTGACTCGTTAATTACCATTAGGTGGTCGCCAGTTTTTTTATCTTGGTAAAGATTAAAAATGCCAACAAATTCGGTTTGGCCTTCAATCATTTCACTTAATGTGTGTGGCTCTTTTTCTTCTTTTTTTTCGGCAGCAACAGTATAGCTACTACCAAGCGCTATACTAAGCGCCAAGGTAAGTGCGGTTAATTTCATAGTTTGTCTTTTGTAGTTGTTAATATGATTTTACTGTACGGTGTGTCATGCGGTTTCGCACAGCATCTTTGCTAAATACTAACTCAAAGTATTTAGCTTTATGATTTATAATGGTAAAAATTTGTAACAATACATTTATAGAGCGAATCCACGAGGCTTTCTAAGGGTTTATGCTTTATCGAGCAAGACCTTGCCTATACTTTTTTGTAACAGTTGCTTACAAATGTCACGTTAATGTTTCATTAAGCTTTGGTATCATGGTGCTAATAGTAATTTGGGAGTAAAAAAAGATGCAAGGTAATGTACTTAGGTGGATTTTTCCGTTCGTAGCATTGGCATTAGGTGTGGCCGGTTTTGCTGCAATTAATGCGATTGCAAAAGAGTCAGATAAAAAAGAAGTCATAGACACCCGTCCAACGGTGCAGGTTGAAGCCGTTTCCGCAAATAATCATCAAGTTATTATTAATAGTTATGGTGAAGTGCAGCCGCTTGAAAATACCCAGCTTTCAGCTCAAGTATCCGGTGAGGTAGTTAGCTGGCATCCGAGCTTTGTAGCCGGTGGGATTGTGGGCCGCGGTGAAACCCTATTTACAATTGAAAAAGATAACTACGAAGCCGCAGTTTTGCAAGCCGAGGCTGAACTTGCCCGCGCGCAAGCGATGTTAATTGAAGAGCAAGCGCAAGCTAAAGTTGCAGAAGATGAAGCAAAACGTTTCCCAAATAAAGCGCGTACAGATTTATTTTTACGTAAACCACAAGTGTTGAGTGCGCAGGCCGCTGTTAAATCGGCGCAAGCTGCATTAAAAAGGGCACAACGCGATTTAGATAATTGCGAAGTGAGCGCACCATATGATGCACTAGTGGTGAGTCGTAATGTAGGTGTTGGTCAGTTTGTCACTATGGGCGCTCAAGTTGCCGAGCTGAATAATATTGAAACGGCCGAGGTGATTATTCCTATTGCAGGCTTTGATAGTGTGTTTTTACCTGAACGCGTTAAAGGGGTAAAGGCAACTGTTATTAAAACAGGATTAAATGGGTTTACTCGCCAAGCAGCGATAGATCGCGACTTAGGGATTGTAGATAACGCGACCCGTATGAGTAGTCTAGTGATTCGAATTGAAGACCCTTATGGGCTTACTAACCAGCAACCTGCAATTAAATTTGGCACCTATGTACAAGTAAACTTTGCCGGTACTATGCTCAATAATATTTATCGTTTACCGCAAGAGTTAGTAAATAACCAAACTGTATGGATAGTTAATGATGAGCAGCAATTAGAGCCACGCAAGGTGAAAGTAATTCGTGAAGAAGGTGAATACTTCTATATCAGTGATGGCTTAGAAGCCAACGACAAGCTTGTTACTACCTTACCAGAATATCCACAAAAAGGGATGGCAGTAAAGGTAGCTAGTTTGACAGAGACTAAAAGTACGGATGCAGCAGACAATGCATCTACTGAAAAGCTTTAAGGTAGGGTGAGTTATGAATAACACAGAGCAACCCAATACCAGTAAACAAACAGGGTTAATTGCTTATTTTGCTAACAACTCTGTTGCTGCCAATTTGATGATGTTTTTTATCATTGTCATGGGGCTTATAAGCTATTTTACTATTCAGCGACAAATGTTTCCGAATATAGAAGTTAACTATATTACGGTGAATGCAAACTATCCTGGGGCGTCGCCACAGGAAATTGAAGAAAGCATCTTAATAAAAGTTGAAGAGTCGTTAAAAGATATTACCGAAATTAAAAAAGGGGTGTATCGCGCATTTCGTAATGGCGGTTCTGCCACCCTTGAAATTAATACCGATGCAGAACTTACCGACGTTCTCGATAAAGTAAAACTGCGAGTTGATGGTATTGCGACTTTTCCTGCGGGAATGGAACCAGTCACCATTAGCCAAATAGAGTTTCGCCAAGATGTAATTGGTATGACATTAGTTGCCGACTTACCGTTAAATGAGCTTAAGCCAATAGCGAACCAGGTTGAAGACGAACTACTGCAGTTATCGAATGTATCTTTAGTGGTAAACGATGTGCCATTGGATGAAATTGCCATAGAAATAGAGCCAGACACACTTCGCCAATATAATTTAACTTTATCGGATGTAGCAAATGCGGTACGTCGCTATTCGGCTAATTTTTCAGCCGGACAACTAAAAACTGATGCTGGCGTTATTTCGGTTCGAGTAGAAAATCAATTTTATTCTGGTGACGAGTTTAGGCAAATTCCGGTAAAAATTGGCGCGAACGGTGCCAAAGTGTTACTACAAGATATCGCTATTATCAAAGATCAGTTTGTTGAAGGTGAACGTTACTTTAAATTTAATGGCGAAAATGCGGTTTATTTATCGGTAAAAGCCACAGAAGATCAAAATATTATTCCGGTGGCTGATTCGGTTAAAGCGTATATTGATCAAAAAAATAAAGAACTGCCATTGGGTGTACGTATAGAGCCATTAATGGACTTTACTTATTACCTAAATGCGCGCTTAGACATGATGAAAGCTAATTTACTGCAAGGTGCAATTTTAGTTGCCCTTATGCTTTCGTTATTTTTACGTTTTAAGCTTGCACTGTGGGTAATGATTGGTTTACCAGTGTGCTTTTTAGGTGCGATGATGCTGATGCCATTATTTGGTATCACGATTAATATTGTGTCTTTATTTGCCTTTATTATGGTGCTGGGGATTGTGGTAGACGATGCCATAGTCATAGGTGAAAGTGCTTACACAGAAATAGAAAAAAAAGGCGGCGGTGTTGTTAATGTAGTTAATGGCGCTAAACGAGTGGCAACCCCTGCCACCTTTGGTGTACTAACAACCATTGCGGTATTTGCACCATTTACGCTTTCAAGCGGGCCTGAAAGTTCCTTTTTTATAGGTATTTCAGTGGTGGTAATATTATGCCTAATATTTAGCTTGATTGAATCTAAGCTGATATTACCGGCACACATTGCGCATACTCACTTTTCTCCTATTAACCCTGACGGTTGGCGAGCGCGCTTTAATAAGCGCTTTTTTGGTTTTGTAAATGGGCCGTATAGGCAGTTTATTGTTACTTGTATAAAGTGGCGTTGGACGGTGCTATTTAGTTTTGTTGCGCTATTAATTTTCACCTTTGCGTTAATATCGTCTAATCAGGTGAGAATGATCCCATCACCTAAAGTGCCGCATGACTTCCCGCAAATTAACCTTGAGATGAACGATAACGTATCAGACATCCAAACTATTAATGCTATTCGCCAAATCGAAGCCATGGTGCTTGAAATAGATAAGCAAACAGCGCGCGAAGAAGGGCAAAAAATGATTCGCGATGTATTGGTATTTAATCAAGGTCGTACAGAGGCGCAACTACTAGCGCCATTGGTTGATGAAGATTTACGCCCTTATAATGCCTTTGAGCTTTCGCGCCGCTGGCGTGAAGCTATGCCAAATATTGCAGGTGTTAAATCGTTAACTATTCAAGATGATGTTGGCGGTGGAGGCGGCGGTAGTGGCGGTGAGTTCGGCTATTTACTTTATGGCTCTGACATTGATACATTGAATGAAGCTGGGCGTCGCTTTATTGGATTACTGCAGCAACAAGAAGGCTTATTCGACATAAGCTCTACCATTGACCCTGCTAGCAAAGAAGTGCAAATGAGTTTAAAGCCAGTCGCTTTTGACTTAGGGTTAGATTTGGCCTCAATTGCAAATCAAGTAGGTGCGAGTTTTTATGGTGGCGAGGCGCAACGTGTTATTCGCCGCGGTGAAGAAGTGCGGGTGATGGTACGTTACCCTAAACTTACCCGTGAAGCGTTTTCATCACTTAAGCATGCGGTTATCACCACGCCACAAGGTAGGGAAGTGCTGCTAGGAGATGTGGTTGAGCTAACTGAAACCCCCGGTATTAGTTATATTCGTCGTGAAGGCGGTTATCGTACTGTTTATGTGTATGGCAACATAGACGAAGAAGTAATTGAGCCAGGCGAAGTGGTTAAGCAAGTAAAAGAAAACCTACTGCCACAATTACTAGATGAATACCCAAGCGTTAAGTCAGAACTCGGTGGCGCAATTGAAGAACAACAAGCTCAAGCTAATGAGCAGTTACTATTTTTTGCTGGCGGTATGATTTTAGTTTACATATTACTTGCCGTGCCGCTAAAAAGTTACTCTCAGCCATTAATTGTAATGTCGGTTATTCCATTTAGTTTAACGGGCGCAATATGGGGGCATTTTTGGTTTGGCTTAGACATTAGCTTAATGTCGGGCTTTGGTTTAATTGCCGCGGCTGGGGTAGTTATTAATGACTCATTAGTAATGACTGATTTCATTAATCAGGCGCGTCGTGCTGGTATCAGTATAAAAGATTCGGTTATTGAAGCAGGCTGTGCACGCTTTAGACCCATACTACTTACCTCAATTACTACCTTTGCTGGCGTATTACCGATTATGTTTGAAACTAGTTTACAAGCTAAATTTGTAATACCGATGGCGGTAGCACTTGGTTTTGCTGTTATGTTTGCAACACTAATCACCCTTATTTTGGTGCCGTGTTTGTATATTATTTTAACTGATATTGGGGCGCTAATTAAACGCCCGTTTGCAAGTAAAAAGGTGAGTGTGAGTTAATACCACACATATCATGCAGTTGAATAAAAAAGCCAACCGTTAAATCGGTTGGCTTTTTTTATTCTTGCAAATTTAAACTTAAGTACTGCTTTTAAACTTTGATTACATTCTTTTGTTTGATTGTTGCAACATTGCGAATTAAAATCATTCGATATTGGTTAACGCATATTAGCCTACGAGCTAGTTTGCCTGTTGTAAGCCATATGATATGGGCGACGTTTGATTCTTTAAGGTGTTGCAGTGTTTATACATTCATCATTAGCGTGTGGAGAATGGTTAACTATTGGTTGTCTTGGGCTGGATCAGTATAGCCAGCTATTTGTTGGTGATACGGTTAGTGTGAGCTTTTACGATGAGCATGGCGAATTATCTCAGCTAGCTTTTGATTATGAAATACTCTCTCCAGAGCAAGGTGAACCCCATGCTTGGAGTTTACTGGTAGTTGAGCATATTAATATGCATATTCCACTGGTGTGCGCTGGCAGAATGACAGAGCAAGGATTGGTTGTTGCGTATCGACATAACAAAATATTTGCACTTGAAAGCAGTGGTATTTGTAGCGCGGTGGTCCATATTAATCGCGCTGAAAAAAATAAAAAATTAATTGCTGTAAATAGCCTTGGATACGACGCAATTTATCCTCAAAATGGCGATATGTATAGTGCGGGCACCAAAGTATTACAGCCAAAAACTGGGCATATATACCAGTGTAAGGCATGGCCATTTAGCGAATTTTGCCGTGTAGATGAGCATAACACTATGTTTGAGCCTGGCGTTGGCGAGAGCTGGACTATGGCTTGGCAGCAAATACAGTAAATCAACTTCCCTTAGGTATAACGACAACAATAAAATGCACGTAGTTTTTAGTTATCGAATTTATACCGCTTTAGCCCACTCAACTATGAGTGGGCTTTTTTATTTTTATGATAAACTGGCCGCCATTGTTATTTTTTAAGCGGTTTTTTTTGTGTCTTCTTTTGATTGTTCTTTAAGCTTATTGCCTAATTTTCCTATTGCTAAAAAGCAACCTCATGCGCTGACAACTCACGCGAAAACACGTAGTGATGATTATTATTGGATGCGCGATGATGAACGACAAAATGCCGAAATACTCGCGCATTTAGCAAAAGAAAACGTCTATTGTGATGAGCAACTAGCAGCCATTAAGCCTCTACAAAATGCATTATTTGAGGAGCTTAAAGGTCGCATTGTAAAAGACGACAACACTGTACCGGTAAAAGATGGCCAGTATTGGTATCACTCAGAGGTTCGCGGAGATGATGAATATGCACGCCATTATCGCAGCAGCAGTATGGTAATGGCTGATAAAGAGTTACTACTTGATGTTAATGAACTTGCCAACGGCTATGAGTTTTATGAGCTAGGGGAAGTGGCGCTGAGCCCCAATGAGCAATTAATGGCATACTCTGAGGACATTGACGGCAGACGTATTTACACGGTTCGCTTTAAAGATTTGAACAATAATAAAATGCTCGACGATGTACTTGAAAATACCGAGGGGCAGGTTGTTTGGGCGAACGACAATAAAACCGTATTTTATGTAAAAAAGGATTTAAAAACCTTATTGGGTTATCAAGTTTTTAGACATGAGCTAGGGACCAAGCAACACCAAGATGTGTTGGTATACGAAGAGCAAGACAGCAGCTTTTTTATGGGCTTAGGTAAAAGTCGTGATGAAAGCTTAATTATTATTGATTTAGCTAGCACAGAAACTAACGACATGTGGATACTTGACGCCAATCAGCCTAAAGGTGAGTTTACTGCTTTAATACCGCGTGAAGAGGGCCATGAATTTGATATTGATAAGCTTGGTGATACTTTTTATATAGTGACTAACTGGCAAGCTAAAAACTTTAGATTAATGACCGCGACAAGCAGCACCATTGCTGATAAAAGCCAGTGGCAAACACATACCCCTCATCGTGAAAATGTATTATTAGAAGGCGTTGAATTATTTAACGACTTTTTAGTGCTTAGCGAGCGCGAACAAGGCCAGGCACGTTTTGTTGTGGTTAATAATAACGGCGAGCGAATGAGCCTTGAGTTTGATGATCCTTGCTATTACGCTGCTATTGCCATGAACCCAGAGCCAAGTGTAACCCATGCACGCATTTACTATTCGAGCTTAACGACTCCCGGCTCGCTTTATAATGTTGATTTAACCACCGGTGAAAAAACCTTACTTAAACAACAAAAAGTACTCGGTGATTTTAACGCAGGAGACTACCAGTCAGAGCGATTAATGGTCAGTGCTCGTGATGGGGTAAAAGTACCGGTGTCGTTGGTTTATCGTAAAGATAGTTTTAAACAAGATGGTTCAAATCCGTTATTTCAATATGGTTATGGCGCGTATGGGATCACCATAGATCCTAGTTTTTCGAGTACATCACTGAGTTTACTTGACCGTGGTTTTGTCTACGCAATTGCGCATGTGCGTGGTAGCGAAATGCTAGGACGTTCATGGTACGAACACGGTAAAAAACAGCATAAACAAAATAGCTTTAATGACTTTATAGATATAACCAAAGCACTTACCGAACAAGGTTATGCAGATAAAAGTAAAGTATTTGCCTCAGGAGGCAGCGCGGGCGGTTTATTAATGGGAGCCGTAGCAAATCAAGCACCCGAACTCTACTGCGGTATGGGTTGCCATGTGCCATTTTTAGATGTGCTCACCACCATGTTAGATGAAAGCATACCACTTACAACAAATGAATATGATGAATGGGGTAATCCAAATGACCCTCATTTTTACGACATTATTGAAGCCTATTCACCGTACGATAATATTAGCGCGCAACACTACCCTAATATACTGGTGACAACCGGCTTGCATGACTCACAAGTACAATATTGGGAGCCAATGAAGTGGGTGGCTAAAATGCGTGAATATAAAATGGATGATAATATTTTAGTGTTTAAAACTGACATGGATGCAGGGCATGGTGGCGCATCGGGTCGCTTTAAAAGCTTAGAAGAAAAAGCATTAGAAATGGCTTTTTTTATCGCATTGTCATAGTAATAGTACAGTGACAAAAAAGCCTCAGTAATGACTGAGGCTTTCTATTTTTAAAATAACTTAATCTAGGTAGGCTTTTAACATCCACACTAGCTTTTCTTGCTCTTTAATGTAATCACTCATTAATGATGCGGTACCTTCATCATCCGCTTCAGCGGCTTGTGCAAGAATATCGCGCTGCATTTTAATTAAGCTGCTGTATCCGGCAAGTAAGTTCTCTACTGCGGTAACGCCATCACTGATCCCTTTTGCTTCTTTAATTTCACTTACTTCTAAGTAATCTGAAAACGCATGTAGCGGTGCACCATCAAGCGTTAAAATACGTTCTGCGATTTCATCTACTTTTAATAGTAGTAAGTTATAAATTTCTTCAAACTTTAAATGTAATTCAAAAAAGTTTCGGCCTTTAATGTTCCAGTGAAAACCGCGGGCATTCATATATTGAATTTGATAGCTGCTTAAAAGTGTATTCAGTGACTTAATAATATCTTCACTTTTTGTACTGTTTAAACCAATTGCATTTACTTGCGACATACCTTGCTCCTTAAATAACCGTTTTTATGAATTTTTTAAATATTGTTCATTGAAATAAGTATTGCTCATAATCGTCTATGAATAAAATCGTTTATACATATTGATGCCATAGCTAAAAGCTATCAGCGTATCTGTGGTTTTATAAATAAATTAACTAACGCTGTTCAATAGATATGGGTTGTGTTTATAGAAATACTACCATGAGCAGAAAATTTAGTGCTTTGCTGAGTATAAAATATGATCTAAAACAAGCTTTTGACAGGCGCAGCGCAGACTTATTTTATTTATTGATTTAGGTCAAAAAACGCGCACAAGTAAAGCGCATAATCAATATAACCCAACTTGATAGAGAGTACTTTTATTAAGTTAAGGGGCTACTTGATTAGATGCGGAGAGAAATAATGGAAGCTAAAACACGTAAAGAGAATAAAGCTGAACTCATCGTTATTGGTATTGCTTTGGTCGCGTTTGTTGTTGGATTAGTTGCGCACTTAGCGGGTGCGAGTTTTGCAAACTCTGATACATTTGGTTATATCGCTGCACCAATGCCGCTGGTGTTGGGTATTATATTTTTGATCAGCTATAAAGTGGCCGCTGCAGCCGAGGACTAAATGTCCTCGTTCAAGCGCTCAAGAATATAATTAACGACTTGGCGAGAGTAAATCATACTGGTATGGCTTAAGTGAAACACTTTGTGTTCAGCCATACCTTTAAGTTTGGTTTCATCTAGCAGTACGGTACCATCAGAGCGGCTGCCTTTTACAATGAGTGGCATTAAACCAATCGGTAAGTCGCCGGCAATACTGTATAGCTTGGCTTTAAAAGGCCAATCACCATTCTTAGACAGTAAAAATTCAACACTATTTTTTAATAATAGTTCGAACCCTTTTTGCTGCATTTTTTCAGCAATATGGCTGCCAGTATGTGGCGTCCCTAAGGTGATCACCTTTTCAACATGATGACTTGGCGCTGAGTTTGCTTCTAAATAGGCGCGGGCAACTAAGCCCCCCATAGAGTGGCAGACTAAAGCAGAAGGCTCATCGCTAATAAACTCATCTATTTGCGTAAAAATAGCATCTCGATTAGGGTCACGAGTATTGTAGGTTAGGTTTAAAACTTTAACCCCCGACTCTTCCAAACGTGAACATAACGGGCGCATAACCAAGCCAGACATATACAAGCCATGTAAAACAATAACGCGTTTAACTTTCATACGCCCCCTAATACCAATTTTATTAAAAACATATTAAATAATCCGCTACCTGCGTTAAAAATTATTTATATAGAACAACTATATGTCATCATTTTCGCCTTGTTATCGACTTATTTCTTTGTTGCTATAATAGATAACTAATTTAATGTAATTAGGGTCTGTTGACCTTTCAAGGTTGAATTTGCAGCAGTCTGTTTGGTATTTAGGCAAGGCAGAGCCTATGTGATGTGGTTATTCCCCATAAATAGGCGATAACGAAGCATCAATGCCAAACATCCGCTGCCCTTCGGGTTCTGCCTAGGAGCGATTTACTCTTTGTTGCTCGGTTTTTACTTAGCCCACTAGGTTGCAAACCTCGCGCCGCGATTAAACCGCTCCTAGTTTGAACAAATTGTAATCCGCAAAGGTCAACAGACCCTAGAATAACTACCGTAATTACATTAATTGCTGCGGTTTTATTTCAATATTGGTAGTGTCGGTATTAACCCAAACTTCACCATCTTGAATGGTAATAGCCAATTTAATATTACGATCAACCAACGCAGCTAATAATTGAGTAGCAGCATAATCAAGGCTAAAAATGCTTAGGTTTTTAAACTCGTACAATTTAGGCTGATGCTTTTGCCACCAAATAGCTTGGTTATTCTCGCCATAGGTATATAAAACTACTTTTTTAGCTTTATTACAGGCTTTTTTAAGGCGCTTTTCATCTGGTAACCCCAGCTCAATCCACAGCTCTATTTCTTCGCTGTAATTGACATGCCAAAGCTCCGGCTCATCATCAGCACATAAACCTTTAGTAAACTCTAATCCATCACAACTATTAAGTGCAAACGCTAGTAAGCGGATCATCAAACGCTGCTCAGTTTCTGAAGGGTGTTGTGCCAAGGTTAAATTAAAGTCTTGGTATACGTGACGGTCCATATCGCTAAGCGATAGTTGCGCTTTAATAATGGTAGATTTGAGAGCCATAATATCTAATCTGAAAAAATTTGCGCCAGTATAGCGCAATTAAATGAATTGCCAGTTAAAATAGCTACAAATTATATGTTAGGAGTTAAAAATGGCTATCCAGTGGTTCCCTGGGCACATGAATAAAGCCCGAAATGAAATTAAAGAAATAATGCCACAAATGGATGTGATCATTGAAGTGCTAGATGCGCGCATTCCTTACAGTAGCGAAAACCCGATGGTGGCTACTTTGCGTGAAGGTAAGCCGGTCATCAAAATATTGAATAAAGCCGATTTAGCTGACCCTAAAATGACCCAAGCGTGGAAGGATTACTTTGAGCAAGAAAACGGCGTAAAAGCGATTGCATTTGGTAACGATAAAGCCGCAGAGGTGCATCGTATTAATGAGCTGTGTAAAAAGTTAGTACCACATAAAGTCGGTGCTGATAAGCAAATTAAAGCTATGATCATGGGGATTCCTAACGTAGGTAAATCTACGCTCATTAATGTACTTGCTGGACGTATAGTGGCTAAAACCGGCAATGAGCCTGCAGTGACTAAGGCGCAGCAACGTATTAAACTTGATGATGGCATTATGCTTTACGATACGCCTGGGATGCTGTGGCCAAAAGTAGAAAACGAAAACTCAGGTTATCGTTTAGGCGCAACCGGAGCAATACGTGATACCGCTATTGAGTACGAAGAAGTGGCAAGCTACACCGCTGAGTATTTATTACATGCCTATCCTGAGCTTTTAAAAGCGCGCTATAAATTAGATGAATTGCCAGAAAGCGATTGGGAATTTGTTGAAATGGCGGGTAAAAAACGCGGCTGTATTCGCGGTGGCAACCAAATCGATACGTATAAAATGTCAGAAATTCTAATTAATGAATTACGAGATGGCATTATTGGTCGTATCACCATGGAAACACCTGCCATGCGTGAAGAAGAAGAAATAATGGTAGCTGGATTGCGCGCGGCGGCAGAAGCGAAAAAGCAAGCCAAAGAAGAAGAGAAAAAACAACGCCGAGCACGTGCACGAAAAAACCGCCGCTAATTTTTAAAGCGTAGGTTAAAGCCTTACGCATTAAATTATAGACATAAAAAAAGCCCGAAAGGGCTTTTTTAGTTTCATATCTACCGTCACCGATATGAGCAATGTAGCAAGTAAATGAGTAGGGCGGAAACAGGTCATAAACAGCTAGGGACGTTTTGGTTTATAACAGGTTTCCATAGCTGTTAACGTGCGCCACACGTTTGTTTCAGGGTCGAGAAACACATGAATTTTTCCGTCACAAGAAGCAATGCATGCCTTCTTGTTGATAGTGATTATCAGTTAGATTTGAGTGGCTGTCAACACCTTAATGAAAATAGTTCTCATTAACTTTATGTTGGCTTTATATTAAATTACAGGCATAAAAAAAGCCCGTAAGGGCTTTTTAGTTTCATATCAACCGTCACCGATATGAGCAATGTAGCAAGTAAGTAATAGACGATTATCTGCAATCAATATCAAGGGGCGTTGTGATTAATTACAGATAATCTTGGCTTTAACGTGAGCCACACGTTGTTTCAGGGTCGAGAAACAAATGAACTTTACCGTCACAAAAAGCAATGTGCTTTCTTCTTGTTGAGATTGATTATCAGTTAGATTTAGGTAACTGTCAACACCTAAATGCAAATAATTCTTATTTTAACTTTTTGTTCATTTATAGCACTAAAGTAAGGGCTGTAAAACGGATTTCATGTTGCGGGGAAAACACTACTTTATGGCTATTATTAAATAAGCTGAAGCGAAGCTATTGGGCAAAAGTAGCTTGTCACTAACCGGTGTTGCCTGTATCTATAAAGTAATAACTGACCTGGCTTTGTTAGAAATTAAAGCCAAAACAGCAGGCAATTTAGTTATTAGCAACAAGGTTAAAACCATGAGTTTTGGGTTACTTTACTAATAAAATGCATATGGCAAAAAAGTTGTATTTGCTTCATACCACCACTTAATGGCACTTTTAATGTTCAACAATAACGCTGATAAAGGCTTAAGTCGTTTAAATACGGTTTATAACAAGCCCCTTTTAAGTCCATCTCTTACCTCGAAATATCTTTAAAGCAAGTTTTTTATAAATTGATTGCATTTTAAGCGACTTCTATGGTGATGTTCGCTTTAAGTAATGCTATACTCCCGCCGAATAATTTATCGACTTTATTAAGAGTAAAATTAATGGCAGATTTATCGAAGTACAGAAACATTGGTATTTTCGCGCACGTTGATGCGGGTAAAACCACAACTACTGAGCGTATCCTAAAGCTTACAGGTACTATCCACAAAACAGGTGAGGTTCATGATGGTGAATCGACTACCGATTTCATGGATCAAGAAGCTGAGCGCGGTATTACTATCCAGTCTGCGGCAGTAAGCTGTTTCTGGAAAGATCACCGCTTTAACGTTATCGATACTCCTGGACACGTTGACTTCACAGTTGAAGTTTACCGTTCACTTAAAGTATTAGATGGCGGTGTGGGTGTATTCTGTGGTTCTGGTGGTGTTGAACCACAATCAGAAACTAACTGGCGTTACGCGAATGAGTCAGGTGTTGCACGTATTATCTTCGTAAACAAATTAGACCGTATGGGTGCTGATTTTTACCGTGTAACAGCGCAAGTACAAAAAGTACTTGGTGCTACTCCACTTATCATGACTTTACCAATCGGTATTGAAGATGATTTTGTTGGTGTTGTTGATGTTTTAAACAAGCAAGCATACGTATGGGATGACACTGGTCTTCCAGAAAACTACGAAATCACAGACGTTCCTGCAGACATGGTAGAAAAAACTGAAGAATACCATGAGATGCTTATCGAAACTGCTGTAGAGCAAGACGATGACCTAATGGAAGCGTACATGGAAGGTGAAGTACCTTCAGTTGAAGATATCAAGCGTTGTATCCGTAAAGGTACTCGTGACCTTGCTTTCTTCCCAACGTTCTGTGGTTCTGCATTCAAAAACAAAGGTATGCAATTAGTACTTGATGCTGTTGTTGATTACTTACCTGCACCTACAGAAGTTGATCCTCAACCTCTTATGGATGAAGAAGGTAACGAAAACGGCGAGCATGCAATTGTATCTGCAGACGAACCTTTCAAAGCGCTTGCATTCAAAATCATGGATGACCGTTTTGGCGCATTAACTTTCGTACGTATCTACTCTGGTAAGCTTAACAAGGGTGACACAATCCTTAATGCGTTTACTGGTAAAACTGAGCGTGTTGGCCGTATGGTTGAGATGCAAGCAGATGAGCGTAAAGAGCTTACTTCAGCACAAGCGGGCGATATCATCGCTATCGTTGGTATGAAGAACGTGCAAACTGGTCACACTCTATGTGATCCTAAGCACCCAGTAACTCTAGAGCCAATGGTTTTCCCAACTCCAGTAATCTCGATTGCTGTACAGCCTAAAGATAAAGGCGGTAATGAGAAAATGGGTGTTGCTATCGGTAAAATGGTTGCAGAAGATCCATCTTTCCAAGTTGAGACTGATGAAGATTCAGGCGAAACTATCCTTAAAGGTATGGGTGAGCTTCACTTAGATATCAAAGTAGATATCCTTAAGCGTACTTACGGCGTAGACCTTATCGTTGGTCAGCCTCAAGTTGCTTACCGTGAAACTATCACTCGTGAAATCGAAGATAGCTACACGCATAAGAAACAATCTGGTGGTTCTGGTCAGTTCGGTAAAATCGATTACCGCATCAAGCCAGGCGAAGTGGGTTCTGGTTTCGCGTTCACTTCATCAGTTGTTGGTGGTAACGTACCTAAAGAATTCTGGCCTGCAGTTGAGAAAGGCTTTAAGTCAATGATGGGTGAAGGTGTTCTAGCTGGCTTCCCAGTACTTGACGTTGAAGTTGAGCTTTTCGACGGTGGCTTCCACGCCGTGGATTCATCTGCAATTGCTTTCGAAATCGCTGCTAAAGGCGCTTTCCGTCAGTCTATCCCTAAAGCGGGTGCACAACTTCTTGAGCCAATCATGAAAGTTGACGTGTTCACACCTGAAGATCACGTTGGTGATGTAATCGGTGACCTTAACCGTCGTCGTGGTATGTTAAGCAATCAAGAAGCTGGTTTAACAGGCGTTCGTATTAAAGCTGACGTACCGTTATCAGAAATGTTCGGTTACATCGGTTCACTACGTACAATGACATCTGGTCGTGGTCAGTTCTCTATGGAGTTCTCACACTACGCTGCATGTCCACAAAACGTAGCTGACACTGTAATCGCTGCAGAAAAAGAGAAAAATGCTGCTAAGTAATTAGCACTTTAACTCTTTGAAAAACCCGCACTTGTTGCGGGTTTTTTATTGTCTGAAGTTTGCAAGCAGGTGAATGCTGTCAATACCAGCCCGCAATAAGACTTAATCATTTTGAGGGGATAAACCAGAGGCTAGCTGCGTTAAAGTTTTCTCAATAAAAATAATTAAAAACGAAATTTTTGCTTTGTTATCGACACAATTTCCCTGTTCTTAATATAACTCACTTAATTAAGTGAATGGGTATAAGTGTTTTTGCTGTTTATAAAAAAAGCCGCTAGTGCGGCTTTTTTATGTTAATAGCAATGTGATATTAATCTACGTACTTGGTTGCTTTATAAATGAGCTTAACATTACCAAAAGGAATGGCGCCGTTTACACGCACTCGCCACTTACCTTCTTGTGGATTGGTAAAAGAGCAGCTTTCACTATTACCTAGGCTAATTGAAGCACAATCTTTTCTGAAAAGCGTTGGGTTTCTTTTGTGGCGTACAAATAAGTTTGCATCACCCCAGCCACCTTCAAGGCTAACGGTTAACTCGTCGTAACCTTGCGGGATTTCAAAGCTGTAGCTTTTCCACCAAAACCAGCCACCAATATTATTAATTTCGCCAATAATTACTTCAGGTTCTGGCTCAGGTGGCGCGATAATAGTTGAACGAATATCGACAATAACAGGGTCATGATCTGATGCTCTGTAAGGTCCTTGAGCATACAAGCTTGATTGCTGTGCGTCAGATTTAAATTCAACATTATAATCAAGTGAAATAGGTTCATCGGCGTTAATATGCCAATCACTGGCGCTCACTACTTTACTTAATAAGCTCGGGCTTGCTAGGGCGTGATCTAAACTTCCTGCACGACCAGAAAAGCTGTAAGAATAACCTAAAGTGTTGCTATCTAGCTCAGCAACCACATTTTTAAGGCCTTTATCAGCAAATGCACGGATAGGATCTTCCATTGCATACGCGTTCATGTCGCCAACAAGAATGATATCTTCATCATCAACCCCTGTTGGTTTACTATTTAACCAATCAGCAAATGCATTTGCGCCAGCAGTTCTGATTTCATTCCAACATGCTTGACCGTCACCTTGATCAGCATTGCCACCAGTTGCGCTTCTACAACCACCTTTAGATTTAAGATGAGCAACCGCAACAGTAAAGACTTCTTCTGTCTCTAAAGATTTAAAGCTTTGTGCAATAGGTGCACGGTTACTGTAATCGAAAGGCGCATCGGTAGTAATTGCTGCAGTACCCACTTGCTGCACTTTATCCGCACGGTAAATAAGTGCAGTAGTGATAGCGTCGGTGCCTATTTTATCAACACCAAAGTCTACAAATGCATATTGATTTTGACTATCAGCGTCATTAAGTGCATTTACTAAACTAGCAACAGCACTAAATTCGCCAAAACCGTCATTTTCAATTTCCATTAAGCCAATCACATCTGCTTGCATAGCACTGATAGCGCTGACTAGCTTGGCTTGTTGACGAATTAACTCGGCTTCTGAATCAGCACCACGGCTAGTTGGGAAACCGCCACCTTGGCCATCGCCATTAAAGTAGTTAAGTACGTTAAAGCTGGCAACACGCAAATCAGCGTCAGGGTTTAACTCTGGTGCATCGGTGCGTGGATTGGTTGCTATAAACTGAGGTGTTGTTGTTGGGTGAATACGGTAAGTACTAAAGCTGTAAGCTAGCGCACCTGTTACAGAATTTACTGTATCGCCTGTGCGTAAAGTATTCTCTGCTGATAACCCAGGGACAGGATAAGCGATAGGATCGCGGTTTTGACGAGTTGAGCCATCATCTAAGAGTATTTTTTTATTTAGATTTTGTGCTTCAACCGCATTCGCAGCCGCGCCAGGAAGTGCAACTTGAGTACCTTGGTATAAGCGTTCAGTGGCAAGTTCTAGCTCTCCATAGCGACCTAAACCATAATTGTTAGTAACAATAAGCGGCTGCTCTAAGGTAACCAGCATACCTTCAAACGCTTCTAATTCACTTGGTTCGGTGACGGGCAGAGTGACTTTAGTTGGGTAAGCTGAAAGGCCGGTATCACAAATAGCAACTTGACTAACATTGCCAATTTGGGTGGCATCAAAATACTCTTCAACAGTACCTTGTACGCGAACGTGATCACCCACATTAACATCCGTAGTGGCAAAGTAAACAAATACCCCTTCAGAGGTAAGTGGGTTTGCATCTTCATCACTATTAAGTGAATTTACAAAAAAGCCTTTGAGCTGATCATCTGCTTGGAAATCAGCTGTTACTACACCTTCAAACTCAACCACAGTGTTAACTAGTGGGCTGCTTGTGCCTTCGCCTTGAATGCTGCTAATTAATGTTTTTTCAGCGCCACATAATAAAGGCTCTTCAGGTTCTGGGTCTGGATCAGGGTTAGGTGAAGAATTTCCTGCAAATATGCCTAAATCACTAAAGTCATCTTGCTCAAATTGCAGCCATTGCTCGCTTGGGTTGAAACTATCATCGGCGTCAGTGCGCCCATTTAATTCAGTTTCTTTGCGGCGTAATGTTTTATTTTGTGTTTTCACGCCCCCTTCTGACCAAAATGAACCAGGGTCTACACCGCGCTGGCCAAAGCTATCAATAACCACAGAGCCTTGTGTAAGTACCAGTGCATCGTCGCCATTAAAGTTAGTCACGGCGCTGAGTTGGTCAGCTTTTTCTTTTAGTTCTGCTGATGCATTACCATTAACAATCACGTAGGTGCTATTTGCAGCAAGTTCGCCAGTTAAATCGAATGTATTATTTGCATCTGTACTGCCATTTGAATAGAGGCTAAGGGTATGGCCATCTAATGACAGTGGGGTTGTCGAATTGTTAAATAGTTCTATTGCTTTATTATAGCTACTGCCTTCTACGTACTCAGATATAACGAGGTTAGCGGTAGCGGGTGCACTTAGGCTTGCTAATACAAGCGCCAAAGGCGTTATTTTTGTTTTTAACATTATTATTTTTCCCGTGTTTTTGTTTCCCCAAATGGGACGCTTAGTGTAATGAAAAATGATTGCAAATAGAATACAGAATGTTAACAATCTTGGTTTTTGTTATTTTTGAGGTTGAATGTACAGTGGGTGTTTGGTTTTAGGTAAGGCAGAACCTATGTAGTGTGATTACTTCCCATAAATAGGGAACGCTGTAAAAATGCCAAATATGTGCTGCCCTTAAACATAAAAAAGGGCAATAAAGCCCTTTTATATCAATATGTCGTTATTATTTATTTAAATAGCGAGCAGCTTGCTTAGCAAAGTAAGTCAGAATGCCGTCTGCGCCAGCGCGTTTAAATGCTAATAAAGACTCCATTATGGTTGCTTCTTCGCTTAGCCAGCCGTTATCAATAGCGGCTTTATGCATCGCATATTCGCCACTTACCTGATAAGCGAATGTTGGAACACCAAACTCATCTTTAACACGGCGAACAATATCAAGGTATGGCATACCAGGTTTAACCATTACCATGTCAGCGCCTTCTTGAAGATCAAGTGCCACTTCGCGAATTGCTTCATCAGAGTTGGCAGGATCCATTTGGTATGTTTTTTTATCAGCGCCTTTTAAGTTACCCGCAGAACCGACAGCATCTCTAAATGGACCATAGTAGCTTGACGCATACTTTGCAGAATAGGCCATAATGCGGGTGTGAATAAAGCCATCGGCTTCAAGAGCTTCACGAATTGCACCAATACGACCATCCATCATGTCTGATGGGGCAACAACATCTGCGCCAGCCTCTGCATGTGATAGCGCCTGCTTAACTAAAATTTCGGTAGTGACGTCGTTAATCACATAGCCTGCATCATCAATAATGCCGTCTTGACCATGCACTGTAAATGGGTCAAGTGCAACATCGGTGATCACGCCAAGCTCTGGGAAGGTTTCTTTTAATGCGCGTACTGTTCTTTGAGCTAAGCCATCATCGTTATAAGCTTCTTCAGCGAGTAGAGACTTTTTATCTGCAGGAGTAACAGGAAAAATAGCGAGCGCAGGCACACCTAAATCTACCAGTTCTTTAGCTTCTTCTAGCAGTAAATCAATTGATAAACGTTCAATACCGGGCATTGATTCAATGCTTTCACGGCGGTTTTTACCTTCAAGCACAAACACAGGATAAATAAGATCATTAATACTCAGCTGATTTTCAGCCATAAGGCGACGAGAGAAATCGTTACGGCGCATTCTACGCATGCGAGTATATGGGAAAAGGTCTAGTCCAGATTGGGCCATAAGTATACGCTCCTACTGTGGGATTGAAAAATTAACCACTTGATTGCGGCCATGTTGTTTTGCTAAATAGAGTGCCTTATCGGCATAATCAGTAAATAGTTCAGGGTTATGAATGTCATCGGCAATTTGGGTATAAACACCGGCACTAATGGTAAAGTCGATAATTGTACCTGCTACATTTACAGTATTATTTGCTATTGCTAGGCGTGTTTGCTCTGCAATGATCAGTGCACCTGGGTTATCAGTATTAGGTAGTAAAATGACAAATTCTTCACCACCATAACGCGCTACTTCGTCAAGTGGGCGCTTAAGCTGTTGTTTAATGGTATCAGATACCGCCCTGATAACTTGATCGCCGGTTAAGTGGCCATAGTTATCGTTAATTGATTTAAATTTGTCGATATCTAGCATAATAATACTCAATGGTGTTTGTTCACGGCGCGAACGACGAATTTCCATAAGTAACTTTTTATCAAAAAAACGTCTATTTTTAATGCCAGTTAGCGCATCTTCCATATTGAGTTGTTCAAGTTCATGGTTTTTATCTTCAAGCTCTCTAAGTGTGACTTGTAATTCAAAGGTGCGTTCATCTACTTGGCTTTCAAGCTCTTGGCGGGTGCGCTCTTGTAATTCGAGCCGCTCATTTAATAGCGCATCTTGTGCGGCGCTTTGTGCAATCAATGCTTGCTGTGCTGTTACTTGCTCATCGCGTTGCAATATAAACAATTTTATGACGGTATAGCTTAGACAAAATGAGCAACCTAAAGACGCTGCAAAGGTGAGCATTAAGCTCGCTCTTGTAACAGTGTAGAAGCCTGTTAACGCAATGGAAAAATGAATAACCACAATTAAAAAGAATCCAAGTGCCATTAAGAGCGATTTATTGGGGCTAGTGGGATTTTTACGTAAATAAAATAACGTTGTGACAACATGATAAATTAAAATTACAGGGATGCTTAAAATAGCAAATAAAGCTACGCTGGGAGTAGGAAGTAACCAAATAAGTAAAATAATTAATGCGTATAGTGCGGTAATTATTGTTTGCCCTTTTACTAAATTAGACTCAATAGCGGTGCAAACATGGCGCTGTAAAGGAAGAAACGATATCGTGATCAGCATCAGCAAAATAGGCAGCATTAACTGTTGTAGGTCTGCTATGTTTGAGGGTGCATAACGAAATCCAAATCCGCCTAAGTAAGCTAAAAAGAAGCCGAGCATTAACGTAATTAAACCAGCGTAAGCAAAATAATGTTTACGTGAAAAAGCAAATAAAACCAGACTACTCACCGCTAAAGAAAAAATAAAGCCAATTAGTAATCCATAAAGTAAATTCACCATACTTTTATAAGCTAGTAACGAGTCTTGCTGCCACAGTGTTAATGGTACGCGCAGCCCAATACCTGAATCATTATTAACTTTAAGGTACACAGTAGTTTCACTGTTAGCGGGAAGAGTTAACTTGACTAGTAAAGATTCACTCTTGATTACTCTTTGCGAAAGCGCAAGCGTATCACCTATATGAGTTGATGTGAGTAGTTTATCACCCATAAAGTGAGCAAGGGAAACGTCATTCAAAAGAGGGTTGTCTAGTGACAGTAAGGGCATTAGCGGCTGCGATAACTGATTTTTAATTTTAAATTGAATCCATACAGGTCGAGACTCAAGGCCTAAATTAAGTGGCTTATTATTAAGTAGCAGCCATTCTTGTAAATTACTTTGTCGTGCATCTTCTAATGAGGCAGGAGCAAACGAATAATGAATATCTTCTATTTTTTTTGAATTAAATTCGCTATTTATCTCGATTGCACTTGCAGGAAAACAGGATGCATAAAACACCATAATGAATACCAGCAAAGCGCAAAAGGTTCGCATTATTTTTTCTCTAATCCAAATAAGCGGTTAAAGTTGTCGCTCGTATGTTTTGCCACTTCACAAGCAGAAACACCATAAAGCTGAGCAAGTGTATCACAAACATAATGCAGCAATGCTGGCTCATTACGTCTTGATTTTGGCTTAGGTTTGACAGTGCGAGGGATTAAAAAGGGTGCATCGGTTTCAATTAATAAACGCTCAATGGGAATGCTAGGGATCAGTTGTTGTAATTCTTTGCCGCGTCGTTCGTCACATACCCAGCCGGTAATACCAATATAAAGACCCAGGTTTAAGTAACCTGCAAGTGCTTGTGCATCACCAGTAAAACAGTGCAGTACACCGCGAACAGTAAACTCATTTAAAATAGCAAGCATGTCGTCACTGGCGTCACGTTCATGCAAATAAACTGGCAGATTTAGCTTTTCAGCTAATGCGAGCTGACGACGAAACACATCACGCTGCACATCTCTTGGAGAAAAGTCACGATTGTAATCTAGTCCGCATTCACCAATTGCAATAACTTGCTCATTTTGTGCGAGTTTAGTGAGCTGTTGTTCAAGTTCAGAGGTTGCTGTTTTTGCATCATGAGGGTGAATACCAGCGCTAGCATATTGACCATAGCGTGCAGCAAGTATAAATGACTCCTCACTTGAACTTATATCGCAGCCAATAATTAGCATATGCTTAACGCCGACCTCTTTTGCCCGCGCGAGCACCTCTTGATGCTGACCATCAAATTGATGATTAGTTAAATTTACGCCAGCATCAATTAACGTGTATTGCATTACTGAGTACGTTTTACACGAATTGAGCGGTTTTGATCTGCTTTTTTAAGTAAAAAAGAGTTGAATACGCCACGGCTAATAGTAACAGTGTCACCTTTGTCTAGACTTAATCTATCTGAACCAATTTGACGCCATTGCTGATTATTTTCTAAGGTAATAATTAGCTCACCATAAGGGGCTTTTTTAACATTAGCTATTTTTGATGAAATTGTTTCTTCAGTATTCTTAGTAATTTTTTTATGCTCTAAACCAAACTCTTTTGCCTTGGCAGCCACAGGTGCTGTTGCGACAGCCGTGTCAGCTTTTACATTAGCTTTAACAGATTGTTGTGGTTGTTTATGCGCTGGTTGAGTGAGTGATTTTCCCGCGATAGTGTTGTCGTAACATAGTAAACGATTAAAATCGTTTTCAATAAAACTACAGGCTTGTAACGCTTGCTCATTAATAGGAGTTGCGGCTAAAACCGGTACACTTGCTAAAGCGAGTAAAGAAAGTAAATGCTTATTCATATTATTCCTCAGATTCTTGTTGTGGTTTTGCGGTATAAAATTTAGCTAAAATTAAGCCAAGCTCAAATAAAAGCAGCATAGGCAATGCTAATAAGGTTTGTGATAGCACATCGGGTGGCGTTAAAAACATCGCCACAACAAATACACCGACCACTATATAAGGGCGTTTCTCTTTTAGACTTTGTGTGGTTGTTGCACCACTCCAACAAAGCAACATAATCGCAACTGGGATTTCAAATGCAATACCAAAAGCAAAAAATAGCTTAAGTACAAAGCCTAAATAGCTACTGATATCCGGTGCTAGGGTCATCATTTGAGGACCTGCACTGGTGAAAAACCCTAAAATAATTGGCAGTACTACAAAGTAGCAAAAAGCTATGCCACCATAGAATAAGAAAATACTGGAAGCTAATATGGGCATGAGCATTTTCTTTTCGTGCTGATATAAACCGGGGGCTATAAATCCCCAAATTTGATGTAAAATCCAAGGGATCGCAGCAAATAAAGCAACAAACAACGTAAGTTTAAAGGGGGCAAAAAATGGCGCGGTGACATCCGTTGCTATCATAGTGGCAGTACTAGGTAAATGAGCGACTAAAGGAGCCGCCACAAACGTATAAATATCGTTTGCAAAGTAAACCAAACCAATAAATATCACTAAAATACTTAATAGTGATTTTATCAGCCGGTCACGTAATTCGATTAAATGAGCGACAAATCCTGACTTTACTTCTTCAGTCATTGTTTTCTATACCCTGCATTAAGCGCATGAAAAAAGAGAGTGCCATAATTACTTAGAGTCATCTGTTGATTGGTTATTAGTGGCTTGGCTTTGATCTTTTTTATAGCTGTGAGTAACTGATTGCGCTGCTTGTTGCAGCTCAGAAACAGAGTTTTGTAGGTCAGGGCTTAAATCTTTAAGACCTTGTTGCTCTGCTTTTTTTAGGTTTTCATGTAACTCGTTTACACGCAGCTCTTCACTTACTTCCGCTTTTACTGAGTTAGCCATTGCTTTGGCTGTTTTTACCCAGCGGCTTACGGTTCTAATAGCAACAGGTAAGCGTTCTGGTCCAAGTACCACCAAGCCGACAATAAATACCACAACAAGCTCCCACATTCCCATGCTGGTTAAACCTTGTTGCTGTCTTTGGTTTTGTCAGTTGTATTTATATCGGCAGGTTTTGACTCTGCTGAATTTTGTATCTGTTCCGCTTTATCTTCGCTAGCTTGTTTCTCAGTATTTTGGTCATCAGACATGGCTTTTTTAAAGCCTTTTACTGCGCCACCTAAATCACCACCCATACCGCGTAGTTTCTTCGTACCGAATAAAAGTACAATGATTGCAAGTACAATTAATAATTGCCAAATACTAATACCACCAAAACCCATGGTTTTCTCCTGCTTTTAAGCCATAAAATAATAAGGTTAAGTGCTGATTATACGCCCAAAGTGGCAAATAGCACTTAGTTTATGCGCGGCGCCAAGCCGCTATAAAGCCAATAACAGCACAACTTAAGACAACGCCAGCAGCGATTAAGTTGTGTTGTAAATAAAATAAAGCTGAGACAATCATCGCTGCACTACTAAACAACCCTAAAACCAATGGTTTATGTGAAACTTTAACTGCAGGTACGTGAGAGTGTGGTGCTCGCTTTAAATTTTGATAAATTAAATCGGGTAGTTCAGGCATTTTTTCTGCCCAAAACGGTAAGTTTGCATACATTTGCTTTAGCACAGACAGCGGACCAACTTGTTGTTTAACCCAGTCTTCTAAAAATGGCTTTGCTGTTTTCCATAAATCCAGTTGTGGATATAGCTGGCGACCTAAGCCCTCAACATATAGCAAAGTTTTTTGTAGTAATACGAGCTGTGGTTGAACCTGCATATTAAAACGACGTGCGGTATTAAATAAGTTAACCAATACATGACCAAATGATATTTCAGCCAGTGGTTTATTAAAAATAGGTTCGCAAACGGTGCGAATAGCAAATTCAAACTCTTCAATGCTGGTATCAGGTGGTACCCAGCCTGAATCAACATGTAGCTGTGCTACCTGACGGTAGTCGCGGTTAAAAAAGGCAATGAAATTTTCAGCTAAATAGCGTTTATCTTCTTTATTGAGTGTTCCCACAATACCGCAATCAATACCAATATATTTAGGGTTGTGCGGGTGTTCGCGGGAGACAAAAATATTGCCTGGATGCATATCCGCATGAAAAAAACTGTCGCGAAACACTTGGGTAAAAAATACCTCTACTCCGCGCTCTGCTAATAACTTCATGTTGGTGTTTTGTGCCATCAATGCTTCAGTATCTGACACCGGAATACCGTAAATACGTTCCATAACCAGAACATTACTGCGGCTATAGTCACTGTATACTGCAGGGATATAAAGTGATTCTGAACCTTCAAAGTTACGCTTTAATTGAATACCATTAGCGCCCTCACGCATTAAGTCGAGCTCATCGAGCAATGTTTTTTTATACTCTTTAACCACTTCCACTGGGCGTAATCGCTTGGCTTCGTTAATTAACTTACCGACAACCTTAGCCAATTTTTCCATTAGTGCTAAGTCAGCGTTGATTTGTTGCTCAATATTAGGGCGAATAACTTTAATAACAACATCTTGCGGTTCACCTTGAGGATCAACAAGGGTAGCTGTATGCACCTGAGCAATTGAAGCCGATGCCAGAGGTGTTTGTGAAAAGTCGCTAAATAGCTGGCTAATATTATCTATTTCTAATGCTGTTTCGATGATTTTCTGTGCCAATTCACCTTCAAACGGTTCTACCTGATCTTGTAAAAAGGCTAACTCCAATGCGATATCATGAGGTAATAAGTCGCGTCGAGTTGAGAGCATTTGGCCAAACTTTATCCACACAGGGCCAAGTTGTTGCAGAGCTAAGCGAAGTCTTAAGCCTGGGGGTTTATCTTTGTGTTGATTGCGTAACCAAAACAAGCTGCCACGTGCGATTTTAGCAAACCAGGGTACTTTGTGTTTAGGTATAAGCTCATCAAGTCCGAAGCTAAGCAGGGTTTTAGTTATATAATACAGTCGGGCAGTTGACACAAAAAATCCTTAGCGCGTTAAAGGGCTTTAATTAGGGCGTTAATACGTTGCTCAATGGCGGCAACTTGGCCTTTTAGTGCTCTATTTTGTTGTTTAAATTGCTCAAGCTCTAATGGGTGAATAGTGATTGCCAGCTCATCTTGGCACACACTAATAAAAGTACTGTCGAGCTGAGACTTGGCTTTTTTACCTTGCTGCTTAAGTGACTGCAAATGTAAATAAAGTTGTTGTGCAGGCGCGTCGCCAATATGCTTTGCTAATTGCTCTGGCCAATCAATGTCTACACTTGAAAAGGCTGAACTATAGTGTTGAGCTATATTTAAATCGCCTTGTAAATCAAGCTTATCTTGGCGAATAAGTTGAGTCAGCATGGCCGGGTTTTTCAGTGCTAACAACGTATCTATATTGGCACTGATCATACAGTCTGCGTCAGCATGTTCGAATGCAGTGTAAAGATGTAGCTGCTGATTGGCATAAGTAATGGCTATTTTTTGCTGCCAGTCTCTAACCTCAACCAATAAACGCTGATGCTCTACTACATTTAGTTTATCTAGTAAGCTCGGATCGAGTTTAAGCGCTTGATTTAATACTTGTTCAATGAGCGAAAGTACAAAGCTAGGTAGCATAAAAAAACTGCCTGCAGCCGGTTGTTCTTTACTGTGTTCTTCAAGCGCCATAAATTACTAACCTTAGTATTTAAATCCACGATGCAGGGCAACAATGCCACCAGTTAGATTTTGATAAGTCGCTTGCTCAAACCCTGCTTCGACCATCATCCCTTTAAGGGTTTCTTGATCTGGATGCATACGAATTGACTCAGCTAAGTATTGGTATGATTCACTGTCGTTAGCAACTAGTTTACCCATAGTAGGTAAAATGTTGAAAGAGTAAAAATCATACGCCTTGCTGAGAAGCTCTTGCTCTGGTTTTGAAAACTCAAGAATGAGTAAACGACCACCTGGCTTTAAAATACGGTACATAGAGCGCAATGCTTTATTTTGGTCGGTAACATTACGCAAGCCAAAAGCAATCGTAATTAAATCAAAACTATTATCAGGGAAAGGTAAGGCTTCGGCATTCATTTGTACGTAATCAATGTTGCCTACAAGGCCTAAGTTATGCAGCTTTTCGCGGCCTACTTTTAACATTGAAGAGTTTATATCACCTAAAACAACCTGACCGGTTTCGCCAACAAGCTGGCTAAACTTTGCAGTTAAATCGCCAGTACCGCCGGCTAAATCTAATACATGATGACCTTTACGAATACCTGAGCTGGCAATTGTTTGACGTTTCCATAAACGGTGAATACCAAAAGACATGAGATCATTCATAACATCGTACTTTGTCGCAACAGAATGAAATACATCAGCAACCATAGAAGCTTTTTCGGTTTCGGCAACAGTTTTATAGCCAAAATGCGTGGTCTTTTCAGGGTTCTCGTTCATGATTAATCTCTATCGTGGTAATAGAGACTAGTGTACTTGATTGTGCACCAAGGGTGCAATTTGAATATGATTTATCAGTTAATTTTATTGTTTGAACAGTGTACTGGGTTATTGAGATGCGCGTGATTTAAACGCCGCGTTTGAGGCACTTTTAACTAGTTGGTTAAAGTCGCCTTGTTGTTCCGTAATCCCTAATGAGAGAGAAATGGGAGGGAGTTTTAAATCGCTTTTTGAACTGATAAAACGTAGCTTTTCGACCCCAGCTATTACTTTCTCTGCAATCAATTTAGCTGTTTCGGGCTCAATGTTAGCAAGTAGAACGATAAATTGGTCTTTTGCAGAGCGCCCGGCTAAGCCACTTTGCGAAACATACTTTTGAACTTGCTTAGCTACTTTATTTAAAATCACTTCGCCAATTGCATCACCAAAGTTATTAATAAAATGCTCTAAATTATCAATTTGAATGGCAATTGCTGAAATTGACTTGTCTTGTTTTAGCCATAATTGTGTTTGCTTAGTTAAATAATGGCGTTTGTATAAGCCTGTTTGCGGATCAATGACATGTTGTTTGCGCAAGGTATTGAGTTGTTTTTTAGTTGTTTCGTGTAGTTTTTTTGCCTGACTTAGTTCTTGTTTAAATTGCGCTTGTTGCGAGAACAGTAACTGCGTTTGCTCATTAAGTCTTTCTAAGGCGATGCGGCTATTAGCAATATTATTTTCATCTAAAGAATGTAAGCAGTCATTAACATGACCTGCAAAATCGTTAAGTTTTTTTTCGGTTTGCTGTGCATTTCGCGATAGTGAGTTGATCACGCCATTGACGTTTTCAATCATTGCTACTTCGGTTTTATGACCCTGATTTAAATATTCAAAATAGAGTTGCTCAATAAATAGCTCATCAATATTTTGTTGGGCATCTATGGCATCATCAATAGCATTGTTAAGCGCAAAATGGATTTTACTAATGTATGTATACACAACTTGAAAATTTAAGGGGGTAGGAGGCAAAACATGATGCTCTAAAAACATACATACTTTTGTCATTTTTTCTTGTGCTATAGCCATGGAATCATGGAACATCATTTGCAATTACCAACCAAATACGCATAAATGCTGATTTATAAAACTCGTCCAATGAGGCAATTTGCTTCCAAGCACAGATACAATAATCATTATATCTGTTATTTAAAAGTAAAATGAGTCGTAGTTGGCTAAAATGGCGCTATAATTTCAATAACCGTTGTTTTTTTGAGCAATTACTCTAATTGTTAAGTATTAACTTAAGTTAATAAAATGATTACTACCGTATATTTTCGCAATTGGTCGTATATTTATTTGCTATTTATTTAGGCTACGATAGGTTTATCACATCTGTAACGTCACTAAGCTCAATAACTATGAATTTATCTCTTTCAAAAAAAATGCGTCTTTCCTTATTAAGTGTCACCTTAATGTGTTCATTAAGCGCGTGTCAGCTAACTACAATTAACGCCAATCAGCAATTTACGCAAACGGCCGAAAATATCGTAAAACATCGCCAAAATGTAAGTCCGTACAGTAATCCTGAGGGTGTTGATGGCTATTTACTTCCTAACTTATCAGCTGACTTTTTAGCGCAGCAGTATCAAAAAAACACGCAGTTATTGGCTGATTTAGATGCAATAGATATGAGCAAGCTGAGTGACGAAAATCAAATTAACTACAGTATTATTCGAGCGCAAGTGCAAAATAGTGTTGATGAATATGTATTTAACGCACACTACATGCCTTTAACGTCAGAGTATGGCTTTCATTCAAGCCTATCGTTTATTGTTAATAGCTCGGATTATAAAACTGCACAAGATTATCAAAACTACCTAAAGCGATTACAGCAAGTGCCGCGCTTTTTTGAGCAAAACATAGGCTGGATGCGTAAAGGATTAGAAGTTGGTTTAACTCAACCCAAAGCGGTATTAATTGGCTACCAAGACTCTATTACTGCCTACATTGTTGACGATGTAACACAGTCTGAATTTTACAAGCCGTTTTTAAACAATACCGCGGGTTTAAGTGATAGTGAATTTATAGCGTTACAACAACAGGCTAAAGCAATTATTAGCAGCCAAGTTATTAAAGCCTATAAAGATTACTTAACTTTTTTTAATACTGAATACTTACCTGGCGCGCGCAGTGATATTGGTATTTCGTCAACTCCTAATGGCGAAGCCTTTTATGCAAATCGTGCTAAGTATTACACCACGACACAAATGACCCCAAAAGAAATCCATGAGCTGGGTTTAGCTGAGGTGGCGCGTATTCGCAGTGAAATGGAAGCGGTCATCAAAGAGGTGGGTTTTAAGGGCACGTTTGCAGAATTTATCCACTTTTTACGTACTGATCCGCAGTTTTACGCCACAACGCCTGAACAATTATTAAAAGAGGCCGCGTACATTGCCAAAAAAATGGATGCACAGTTACCTAAATTATTTCATACCTTACCACGCAAACCCTATGGCGTAGCGCCGGTGCCCGCCAATATTGCACCTAAGTACACTACTGGGCGCTATTCAGGTTCGAGCCGTGATGATCAAGCCGGTTTTTATTGGGTAAACACGTACGCTTTAGATAAACGACCACTCTATGCTTTAGAAGCGTTAACGCTGCACGAAGCCGTACCGGGCCATCATTTACAAATATCACTCAATGCAGAGCTTGAAAGCTTACCTAGCTATCGCCGAGATGCCTATTTATCAGCATTTGGTGAAGGCTGGGGGTTATATTCAGAGTACTTAGGGGTTGAGGCTGGTTTTTATCAAGACCCATATAGCAACTTTGGTCGTTTAACCTACGAAATGTGGCGTGCTGCACGTTTAGTGGTTGATACGGGGATGCATATGTATGGCTGGAGTCGAGAGCGTGCAATGAACTTTATGGCTGATAATACGGCACTTTCATTACATAATGTAAAAACGGAAACCGACCGTTATATTTCGTGGCCAGCACAAGCGCTGTCTTACAAAATTGGTGAGTTAACAATTAAACGTCTGCGCGCAGAGGCTGAGCAAGCATTAGGTCAGCAATTTGATATTCGTGAGTTTCATCATCAAATATTGCGCCATGGCTCAGTACCTTTGTCGGTGCTTGAGCAACAAATACGTTTGTATATACAAGCAGAGTTAGCAAAAACAGATAGCTAAAAGCGCATTATTTTGAAACTATAAAAGTGTGGTGTTATTTGATGGCATCACGCTTTTTTAGCATTTAAGGATAAGTAATGAGTCAGTTTATAATGTTCAGTATCGATGTGTTTGCCAGCCTATTTATTGTTGCATTGGGATTGCTGGTTGTATTAATTGCTATTTTTTATATTCGAGATGTTACGCAAACAAAGCATGCTATTAGGCGTAATTATCCCGTGATTGGACGTTTTCGTTATTTCTTTGAGCGCCAAGGTGAGTTTTTTAGACAGTATTTTTTTGCCCTCGATCGTGAAGAAATGCCCTTTAATCGCGCCGAGCGCAGTTGGGTCTACCGCGCGGCTAAAGATGTTGATCACACGGCCGCTTTTGGTTCAACTCAAAGTTTAGAGGCCACAGGCACAGTCATGTTTATGAACTGTGCGTTTCCTACCTTAGATGAAGAAGCCTTAGCGCCGAGCAACATAACGCTTGGCCCTTACTGTAAATTTCCTTACACCACAAATTCGCTATTTAATATATCGGGCATGAGCTTTGGTGCGCTATCCAGCCCGGCTGTACGTGCACTATCGAAGGGGGCAAAATTAGCAGGATGTTGGATGAACACGGGGGAAGGCGGCCTTAGTCCGTATCACTTAGAAGGTGGCGCCGATATTGTATTTCAAATTGGCACCGCAAAATACGGTGTACGCGACGAGCAGGGAAATTTAAGTACAGAAAAGCTAAAAGCCGTTGCTGCGCATCCAGCAGTTAAAATGTTTGAACTGAAAATGAGCCAAGGAGCTAAGCCCGGAAAAGGCGGCATGTTACCTGGGCGAAAAGTGAATGCTGAAATTGCCAAAATAAGAGGCATACCCGAAGGGCAGGATTCTATTAGCCCAAATGGGCACCCAGAGATAAAAAATCCAAGCGATATTCTAGACATGCTTACCACCATCAGAACTGCAACGGGTAAACCAACAGGCTTTAAAGCGGTTATTGGTGAACATACTTGGTTAGAAAGTTTATTTGCCGAGATTAATCATCGTGGTATTGAGTCCGCGCCCGACTTTATTACTATTGATAGTGCGGATGGCGGTACCGGCGCAGCACCACAATCTTTATTAGATTCTGTAGGGTTACCGCTTAAAGAAAGCCTCCCTTTAGTTATACAGCTATTAAAGAAACATGGTCTTAGAGAGCGAGTTAAAATTATTGTTTCGGGTAAATTAATTGTGCCTTCCAAAGTCGCATGGGCATTAGCACTAGGAGCCGACTTTGTAGTTTCTGCCCGAGGGCATATGTTTGCACTAGGCTGCATTCAGGCTATGCAATGTAATAAAGATACTTGCCCAACAGGAATTACTACGCATAATGAACGTTTACAACGTGGTTTGAATGTTGAAGATAAAGCGCAGCGAGTTGCAAATTATAATAAATACATCCATTACGGTGCGGGGCTTATTGCACATTCTTGTGGCGTTACCAGTGCTCGCGAATTAAAACGCAAACATGTACGTATAGTACAAGAAAGTGGCCTTTCTGAGCCGCTAGATAAAATGTACGAGCATTACCATTAAATACTTGCTTGTTAGTTATCGATGATGGGGTGTATTGCTCGCTCGAATGCCGGTGATTTTTAATCGCTCTAATTCGCAGCTAAACAAAAACTCTAGTGCTTCTAGGTGGCGACGCACTTCAGCAATATTTTTGCCAACTGCATATAAGCCATGACCGCGAATTAATACACCAAATTTAATCGGTGAGTGCAAATGGTGATCGCTAACTAATAAGCTTAAACGGTCAATATCTTGGCCGTTATCAAAAATAGGAATGCTTAAGGTTTCTAAATGAGACCACTGTTGTGGTAATCGATGGATATGCAATACAAGCAGCCTAATGGCGATAAAGTTATTCGTTTATGTTTTGCTTAAAACGATCAAATCCTAATAGAGGCGGCGCAGATTTTATGTCAACTTTAACTTTAGCACTATTACAAAACTCATTGCATTGGCTCGATAAAAAAGCCAATTTAGCTATGTTTGAACAACAACTTGCCAACATCACCAATAAACCAGATTTAATTGTATTGCCCGAAACCTTTGCCACTGGATTTGCGGTTAACCTTGATTGTGGTGAGGCTGAAAATGGCTCAGTACTGAGTTGGCTTAAAACACAAGCTAAACAACATAATGCAGTGATTGCAGGCTCAGTATTGGTAACCCAAGGAGACAAAAAGGCCAACCGGTTTTATTGGGTACAACCAAATGGAGAAGTGAGCTATTACGATAAGCGCCACTTATTTTGTTTGGGTAACGAGGGTGAATTTGTAGTGCCAGGACAAACCCGTAAAGTGTTTGAGCTCAATGGGTTTAAAATTTTACCGCAAGTTTGCTACGATTTACGTTTTCCGGTGTTTCAGCGCAATAACAATGACTACGACGTGATGATTAATATTGCCAACTGGCCTGCGGCAAGGCGTAATGTGTGGGACACTTTATTAATGGCGCGAGCAATGGAAAACCTGTGCTACGTGGTTGGCGTAAACCGGGTTGGCGAAGATGGCAATGGTATTGACCACAGCGGTGGAACCGCAGTGTATGACTTTAAAGGTGAGCCACTGATTAAAGCGCATGATGACCAGCAAGCATTATTAACAATCACGTTAAATAAAGCGCCGCTTGATGAGTTTAGAGCTAAATTTCCGGCACATTTAGATGCCGATGCTTTTGCATTGGTATAAATTAGCGCCCAGCCGATAAAGTGCTAAAATAACCGCTGATATTTTTATTGGCGGCTTTATGAATACAACCCTTATTACACCGGTAATTTTAGCTGGCGGCATTGGTACACGGCTTTGGCCGCTATCGCGCCAAGCAATGCCAAAGCAGTTTTTATCTTTGCTTGATGATAATAACCAGCAGTCGTTATTACAAAGTACCTTATTACGAGTTGCAACTGAGGGCTTTAATCCCGCTATTTTGGTCTGTAATGAACAGCATCGATTTATTGCCGCAGAGCAGGCAGCATTTGCAAAACCCTATGCCATAGTACTTGAGCCAGAAGGCAAAAATACCGCACCAGCTATCGCTCTTGCCGCGCACTATGCTTTAAAAAATAATATCACGGGCCCTTTGTTGGTGATGCCTGCCGATCATCATATTGCAGACTTTACCGCATTAACGGCTCAGTTATCTGATGCGATTAAACTTGCTGAGCAAGGTAAATTAGTTACATTTTCAATCACACCAACAGAGCCACACACAGGTTATGGTTATATAAAACAGGGCGCAGCCATTAAAGACACCTGTTGCTTTGAAGTTGACCAGTTTAAAGAAAAGCCTGATTTAGCAACGGCATTAACTTATTTAGCTAAGGGCGGTTATAGTTGGAATAGTGGTATGTTTTTATTTACTCCCGCGGCATATCTAAAAGAACTGGAACGCTTTGCCCCTAAAATTGCTAAAAGTGTTGCTAGTGCCACTGACTTTAAACAAGACTTAGCGTTTACCAGAGCAAATGCCCATGCACTTGAATCTTGCCCAAATGACTCAATTGACTACGCTATTTTAGAGCGCAGCAATAATGTAGTGGTAATGCCTGTGGCGTTAAAGTGGAGCGATGTCGGCAGTTTTTCTGCACTCGCAGCGCTTGCAGAAAAAGATTCGCAGGGTAACAGTCAAAATCAGCAACATATTGCACAGAATAGTATTAATAACCTAGTTATTAGCGAAGATGGGCACACAATTGCTACTTTAGGTGTGAGCGATTTAGCGATTGTACATACTCATGATGCCACCTTGATTGCAAAACAAGATTCGCTTGAAGGCTTGCCTTTAATACTTAAGCAATTGGCAATTACGCAAAATGACAAACTGGCGCATCATCAGGTGGTTTACCGCCCTTGGGGACATTATCGTACGTTAATAGAAAGTATCGGCTTTAAAGTTAAAAAAATTACCGTAAAAAGTGGTGAAAAACTCTCAACCCAGCGTCATCAGCATCGTGCCGAGCATTGGGTGGTTGTCTCAGGTACTGCAGATATATGTATTGACCAGCAAAGCTTAACACTGACCCATGACCAATCTTGTTATATTGGTGCAAAACAACTGCACAGCTTAGCGAATAATCAGCCCGAACCCTTAATTGTTATTGAAGTGCAAACGGGTGCCATATTGGATGAAAGTGACATAGAGCGATTTGATGATGTATACGGTAGAAAATAACAGTATAAATAGTAAATATGGTTGATCATTTGTTACGGTCGTAAAACTTGGTAGCCCGTAACCGTATTACTCTAGCCCTTGGCGCACATACCTTAAATAGGCTTCTAAACTGTGTTGCCACAGTGTGCTGGCTTCATTTAATGAGTTATTTAATGGCTTTTTATCAAGTAAGCGTCGTTCTATTTTTTTCAGTGCCAGTCCATAGCTATTAAAACCAAGTTGCATTGCGGTGCTGGCTTGGCGATGTAATAACTTAATGCATTGCTCGGGGTCTTGCTCTAATAAAGCTTGGCAACGGCTCAGCTTATTACGCGCAGATAGGATAAACTCATTATAAATAGAAGATACTTCGTCAATACTAAAAGAGCTTGTTAAGGTCTCTGTTGCGGTTTCATCGTATAACGTATCAATCAGCTCGACGGCAATGCTAGCTGTTTGTGTTGACTGTGAATCACTCAATGCTTGGCGTAGTTTTTCTTGCTTTAATGGCTTGCCAACAATGTCTTTAATACCCAGTGCTAAGTATTCTTTTATTTCATCAGGGCTCAAACTGGCGGTAAAGGCCAGCACCGGAGTTCGCTGATTTTTATGCTCCACTCGCTTGAGTGTTTTTAGCACTTGCTGCCCTGTTAAATCGGGTAAGTTCATATCAAGTAACACCACATCAAAGTGGTATTTTTTCATCAACTCAATCGCACTTTTGCCATCTTTAGCGAGCTTAATTTTATGCTCGTCGTCAGCCATAAATTCAACGGCTATTTTTTGGTTTAAATCTAAATCTTCAACAAGTAACACATCAAGTCCGGTTAAATAATCCTTACTCTGATGGCGCTGCTCTACAAGGCTAAGTTCACCTATTGCTAGTGTCATGTTAAAGCTAAATACGCTACCCACTCCCAGCTCACTGGTGATTTCTAGTTGGCTATTTATTTTATCGAGAAGGCGGCTAGTTATAGCCAGACCAAGCCCCGTTCCGCCTTTTTCCTTACCTGCGCTACTTTGAATGTAGGGCTCAGTTAAGTAATCAATTTCATCTTTTTCAATACCCGGGCCTGAATCGAGTACGCTTACTTTAAGAGTATGATCGAGCTGAGTTTCATTAATTAAATCAATTTGCACTTTTACTGTGCCGGTGTCGGTAAATTTAATCGCATTACCAACAAGATTAATAATGATTTGTCTGAGCTTTTGTTGATCGCAGTAATAACAGGCTTTATCAGGGATGTTACAGGCAAGCTCAAATTTAAGCTGTTTTTGTTCGGCCAAAGGGCTTAACAGCAGGCATAAGTTTTGTAGCCAAGTTTTGAACTCTATGTCTTCTTCGTACAAGGCTTCGTCATGCTGATCTAAGCTTGCGTATTCCAGCACTTTATCTACTAGTAAGTTGAGCGACTCAGCTGAGTTGATAATGGCTTCGCAATAAGCTTTATTGCGGCTGTCGCTAGTTTGGTTTAACACCAGTTGTGCGCTGCCTAAAATGCCGTTTAATGGGGTGCGTATTTCATGGCTTATAGTTGATAAAAAGAGCCCGCGAATCTCTAAGTCTTTGTGTGCTTTTTCGGTAAGTTTATTAAGCCTTAATTCTCTGCGTTCATTACACAATAGAGCCATACCGGCTGCATAAAACATAGGGGCAATCACACTGTTCAAAAATAATAGTGAGTCAAACCATGGGTTTAATATTGCATCTTGTTGTGCAACGCGATCCATAAAAATAGTTCGAGTGATAAAACTGGCTGCAACCAAGGTTAAAATAATAATGTAAACAATACTGGCATTAGGATAAGGTTTTCGCGCATATTTAAAAAAAACAAATAGTAAAAAAGCGGCTTCTACAATATGTTGAAAGTCAGAAATATAAACCCGTGAGCGCATAGATGGCTGAAAAAAAGTGAAGTAAACAAGCAATAAAGCGCTGGCAGCGGTAAATAGGCAAACAAATTTAAAACCACGACCACGATAATTTAAAAACTGACTCAGCGATAAGCAATGCACAATGGACGCTAAAAACATCATGCTATTAGCAAAGGTAATGGCAAGCTTTTCAGGGATTTTACCTATGAGCGCAAAGCCCACAATGGCGGCTAATAGTAGTAAAGGGTAGGAGATATAAAGTAACGTGCCGGGGACATGCTTATTGGTACGCCAAGTTAAAAAGTTCAGTAACGTCATCACTGTCATAACAGCGATACTGGCAAAATAAAGCGTAAATGAGTCGAGCATTAAGACCCCAACAGCGATTTTTAAAGAAGATATAAAAACAGGCACCTGAAGTGCCTGTATTAAATTTATTTAAATAAGCCTTAACGAATTTCGTCAGGAATATTTTGTTGTGCCCAAGAGAGTAGTTCAATACGGTTACGGCATTTAGTTTTTCTAAATGCGCTGTATAAGTGAGTTTTAACCGTGTGTGGGCTAATGCTTAACTCTTCAGCAATTTCTTTATTTTTCGACCCGTTACTCATTAACGAGATAATCGCTTTTTCACGTTTAGTGAGTTTGATTGGCTCAATATCGCCATCAGTTAGCTTATGTAGTGCGTCTTTGTTAAATTGCAACATACGGTTGAGCGCATTACACATAATATCACGACGATACCAAAGCTGATCTTCAAGTAGTAAACGAATCCCTTTCATTAAAACGTCAGCATTATCGGTGGTGTAAAATACACCGCGAATACCACTGAGTAATGCACGATTAGCAAGCTCTGGGTTTTCATCTAAATTAAACAACACAATATCGCATTTGACGCGTAAATTAACGAGCTGCTCTTTTAGCTTAGTCCATGCGTCTTTACTTGATGTTTCAATGAACAATAAGCGAGTACCTACCGGAACATCTAAAATATTCGTACCTGTAGTTACGTCTAGGCCCTGCGTTTTTAACAAAGGCTCTAAAACGTTAATACCAATAGTGTTAATTGGTTCTTCATCTAACAACAAAAAGGCTGAACTGCTCATGTATTTTACTCTTTATAAAGCTGGCTAATTAATCTTACCACGATCCCTGCACACCTTTTGTATTAGGGAGTAACAATTTCACTGGCGAAAAGGTGCGATTTACGATTATTTAAACATAAAATGTTGCAAATAAGTAATTGTTTTTTTGGTATATAAGAAAAACGCCGTATTTTTAATGTATTTTTTAAGATACAGGATTTAATGAGTGATTATAGCGCAACTTTTTTAGTGTTTTGATACGGAGGCCAGCCCATTTCTTTTCCCGCTAGCATATGCAAATGAATATGGTAAACGGTTTGTCCACCGTGTTCATTGCAGTTCATCACCACGCGGTAGCCGTCATCGCTAAAATTAAGTTGTTTGGCAAGCTTAGCCGCTACCACATATAGATGACCAACAAGATGTGAGTTTTCCTCAGTGACATCATTAATCGTGGCAATGGCTTGTTTAGGAATAATCAACGCATGAAAGGGTGCTTGAGGGTTAATATCTTTAAATGCAAGTGCTAGGTCGTCTTCGTAAATAATGTCAGCAGGAATTTCACGATTAATAATTTTAGTAAAAATAGTCTCTTGACTCATAATGATGACTCTAATTTTTTCGATTAATATGTATACCACTAATGACAAATTTTGCCAGCAGTGTCAAACTGAAATCAACTAAAGGAGTAATTATGCGTAAATCAATATTATTAGGCAGTGTAGCGGCGCTCTTGGTGAGTGCATCTAGTTTGGCAGAAAACATTCACTTTCCCGAGGAGTTTGTTCCTTTACAAGTGGGTGAACGAGTCATTGAAAGTTCTATTTTTAGTCGTGTTGATGATGTTGAGTTAGCACCGGGTACTTATCAGTTAAAGCTTAAATACACAGATTTATATGATTTAGGTTATGACGATCACGAAGTGATTGAGTCAGAGCCCTTTTGGGTCAATGTAACCGTTGAAGCAGGTAAAGATTACACCTTAGTATTTAATCGTGCTGAAAATGCGGTGGCAGCAAAAGTATTTGCTGAGGCACCGCAAGTAAGCTTAAAAGCAAAAGGCAGTACCTTAGCTGAGCCATTAAATGTGATAGCTGAACGACAACTACAAAGTTCACAGTTTAATCAGCAGGCCTCAGAAACCCCTGCCGGCCCACAAAAACCAAGTCGCCCAATTAAACCGATTGCGCCAATTAATGGTAAGGGCATGCCAAGCGCTGCCAATATGCTCGACTTTTGGTGGCAACAAGCAACGCCCGCTGAAAGGCAGGCTTTTTTAGATAAAGTAACAAAATAATTAAGCATTAAAAAAGGGCCAAGTTGGCCCTTTTTAATTTATTGATAATGCTATTTAAATAATGCGTCAATAGTACCTTGTGCCAGTGGGTGATAACCCGGACGCGCTTTTAAGTACACGCTTTGTGCCCAATCTTTTTTACCATTGGTAATAAGCGCTTTATAAAGCGGCACGATAAGCTTACGACGACCAATACCCGATAAATGCTTATCAAGCGCAGGGTAAATCGGTTGGTAACCATTACCTACTGCTAGCATATACCATGCAAACGCACGTTCTGCGTTGGTTGATTGGGTTAAGTTAAACTCGCCGTCTAATTCAGTCATTTTTTCAATGCTTAAATCGCGCGGTAAGTTGTTTAAAAAGTGTAGCCACTCATGCACAGTCCAATTTGCAGTGGGTAATTGTGCCGCCGTTGTATCCCCTTTTAACCAGCTCGCTGTTGCAGTATCGACTTTATCGAACGCGTTAGAAGTTGGGTTAGGTGCATCACTTGGTAAACTAGGCTGAAAAATCCACTCGTTTACTTTATCCATGCTCACTACGCCTGGATACTTTTCAATTAAGTTAGCTTTGATGTACGTAACAAATTGTGCGGTGGTTAGCGATTTAAATGCAAATTCATTAAAGTAGGTCTTAACAAAATCATCAAACTTATCACGGCCGTATTTTTCTTCTAGGTAAATTAAAAATAGCTGACCTTTTGTGTAAGGCACTGAGCTAAACGCATCATCTGGATCGCGGCCATTAAGTTTTAAATTAAGGCGTGTGTCTGGAGCATCAATGGTTTTAAGTTGCGCACGTAGGCCAGCTGCATCAAGTGCTTGTTCCATAACAGCTCGGTCACGCCCAAATACCTCTTCCATAATGCGGTTTTCAACGTAAGAGGTAAAACCTTCGTTTAACCACAAATCTTCCCATGTAGCGTTCGTCACTAAGTTGCCAGACCAAGAATGTGCAAGTTCATGCGCAATCAGGTTAACTAAGCTTTTATCGCCAGCAACAACGGTTGGGGTAATAAATGATAAACGTGGGTTTTCCATACCTCCAAATGGAAAGCTAGGTGGTAGCATAAGTAAATCATAACGACCCCATGCATAGTCGCCGTACATGGCATTGGTTTTGTCGATCATCGCTTGGGTGTCATTAAATTCAGCAACCGAGGCGTCTAAAATAGTCGGCTCTGCAAAAATACCAGTTTGCTTAGACATGGCCTTAAATTCTAAGTTACCTGCACCAATTGCAATTAAGTAAGGTGAAATAGCTTGTGGCATAGTGAAGTGGTAATCACCATCTTTATAAAGAGCATCTTTATTATCAGCACTCATTACTGCACGAATATCCTCAGGGGTATGAATGCGCGCATTATAAGTTACACGCATTGCTGGGGTGTCTTGCACTGGGATCCAACTACGCGCATGAATCGCTTGTGACTGGCTATACATAAACGGGTGAGTTTTACTGGCAGTTTGCTCTGGCGTTAACCACTGTAAGCCAGACGCTTCTGGGCGGCTGTTATAGTAAATACGAACTTTTTGTGCTTGATTTTTAAAGGTAATAGTTAGTTTTGAGCCTTTAACATCATCGCGGTTAGCAAGGTTGAAACTAGCTTTATGCCAATTACCATTTGCCGTTTGATACATCACTTTATCAATATCAAGGTCACGGGTATCAAGTACTAGCTTTTTACTGTTGGCATTTTGCCACTGTAGCGTATGCTCAACAAAACCTTCCAATTGCTTATCAGCAAAGTCGATGTCTAAATCAAGGTTTAAATGCGTGGTGATAACATCATCAAGGTTGGCGTAGGAATTTTGATCAATAGCGCTGGCCATTGCTTGCGAGCACATACCTGCCATAGCTAGGCTTAAAAAAAGAGGTTTGATTTTCATAATTACCTTGAGTACAAATAAAAAAAGTGCAGGTTTTATATCATGATTGCTGCAGTGGGTTGAACAATTTTTACAAGCTGATGCGCAATTTGCGACGATGAGTTAAACTAGAGCGATTAATTACTGCTACCTTTAGAGGGCTTTGTGCCGCACTCATTACAACCCTTACATACATTTGCATTAAGTAGCCAATGCCAAAATTTTGTCGAGATTACCGACTCAGCGCAGCTTAAAAGTCAGTGCTTTAAAGTCCCTTTTTGTTTGTTGGGTGAGGGCAGCAATACTATTTTTTTAAATGACTATGCAGGCACGGTCATTAAAATGGCAACCCAAGGCATTACTATAACTGAGCGCTCGCATGACTTTTTAGTTAGTGTAGCTGCCGGTGAAAATTGGCATCAATTAGTGACTTACTTGCTGGAGCAAGGTATCGCGGGGTTTGAAAACTTAGCCCTCATACCTGGTACAGTCGGTGCTGCACCAGTACAAAATATTGGTGCCTATGGCGTAGAAATAGCTCAGTTTATTGAAGCTGTTGACTATTTTGATATTGATAGCGGTAGCTTTAAATCTTTAACTAATCAGCAATGTCACTTTGCTTATCGTGAATCGGTATTTAAACACGCGCTAAAAAATAAAGCAGTGATCACCCAAGTGCACTTTAAGTTGTCCAAAATATGGCAGCCAGTACTCAGTTATGGCCCGCTACAACAACTAAAAAACCCGACGCCACAGCAAGTGTGCGCACAAGTGATACAAACGCGTAACAGCAAACTCCCAAATCCCTATAAGCTGGCTAATGCGGGCAGTTTTTTTAAGAACCCTATTATCACCAATAGTGAATTAGCGCAGTTAATTACGGCGTATCCTGAGGTACCTCATTACCCGCATGGTGCCGGTCACCATAAAGTGGCCGCAGGGTGGTTAATAGAGCAAGCGGGATTAAAGGGATATAAAATTGCAGGTATAGAAGTGCATCAACAACAAGCGCTGGTACTAGTTAATCATGGTAATAGTGCAGGGGATGATTTAATTAATATGATTGCTCACATTCAGGATATTGTTTTAACACGTTACAACATAAGTTTAGAACACGAAGTGCGGTTAATTGATCAACACAACGAATGCCATATCTCTTTGGAGCAATCAGTATGAAAGCACCTGATGGAAACAAGCTGGCTATTTTAAATGCACTGAATGAAGGTGGGTTTGTCTCTGGGCAAGCACTAGGTGATGAATTAGGAATAAGTCGCGCGGCGGTAAGTAAGCATATTCAAAGCTTACAGGCTATGGGCTTAGATGTATTTAAAGTTACGGGTAAAGGCTATTGCTTAAATAACCAAGTAGGTTTACTTAATCAGCAAAGTATACAGCAGCACTATGCTGAGTTAGGCGCTAATACCGCGAATATTGAAGTGCAACCACTGATTGATTCAACCAACAGCGAGTTAATGCGCCGCATTCAAGCTAAAGCAGCACTAAAATCGGGTACCGTAATTGTAGCCGAAATGCAGCAAGCAGGGCGGGGGCGTCGAGGCCGAGTATGGCAATCACCCTTTGGTGCAAACTTATACTACAGTTATTTTTGGCGCTTAGATGATGGTTTACAAGCCGCGATGGGCGTATCGATTGCTGTTGGTTTAGCGGTGTATGATGCGATAAAAGCACTTTATGGTATTGAAGTAGAGCTTAAATGGCCAAACGACATTTATATAAACAAACAAAAACTCGCAGGTGTCTTGGTAGAATTAGACGGGCAGCCACAAGGGCCATGTCAGTTGGTAATAGGGATTGGTATTAATTTAAATATGCCACAAAGTGCCAGTCAGTACATTGACCAAGCGTGGACCGATTTAAGTCAGCACACCCAGCAGCTAGATAAAAATCAACTAGTAGCTTCATTAACTTATTGTTTAGAGCAACGCTTAGCGCAATATCGTGAGAATGGCTTACAAACTATGTATCAACAATGGAATGCATTAAATGCATTTGCTGGTCAGCAGGTAGAGCTTAATACCGGACATCGTAGTTGGTGTGGCATTTGTGAAGGTATAGATGCGCATGGTGGTGTACGTATTCGCCAAGACGGTGAAGTGAAAAGTTATTATGGCGGTGAGATTTCATTAAGAAAGGCACAAGCATGAGATTACTCATTGATGTAGGTAATACCTCACTCAAAGCTGTATTGTGGCAAGATGGGCAAATACAGCCATGCGATACTAATAATATTCCATGGCTGCAAATTACGGTTGTTGTTTACGCTTGTGTGGGCCGTAGTGAATTACTCAAGCAGCTATTAGAAAAAGCCCAAGCACAAAATATCGATTGCTTTGAGGCTACGGTTAGTCATGAACTAGGTACGTTACATTGCGCGTATCAACAAGTGGGTAATTTGGGTATAGATAGATGGTTGGCGCTCATTAGTGGCTACACGCTTTACCCTAATACGGCCGCGATTGTTGTTGATGCAGGCACGGCAACGACTATAGACGTCCTTAATAATGATGGGCAGCACTTAGGTGGTTGGATATTACCAGGGCTTGATTTAATGACTGCCTCACTCACTCAAAATACTCAGCGCGTATTTGATGATGAAAACACGCCATTTGCTAATGAACTTGGCAAAAATACCCCTAACGGATTAAAAAACGGCGCTTTAGTGGCAACTATTGGCGCAATTGAACAAGCAAAGCTGCATTTGAATACAAAAAATAGCCTTTTAATTTTTGCTGGTGGTTATGGTCAGCTATTACAAGGTCATTTTTCAGACAGTATTTTCGACCCAATGCTAGTGATGAAAGGCTTAAATTACTGGTATGAGTTAGCTAAAAAGAGTTAAAAACAACAAAAAAACTGCTTTTTGCGCGAATAGTGAGCGTTTGAAGCATAAAATCACATTTTTTTTAATTTTTTGGTTGCATCCCAATAAACCTTACTCTAGAATCTCGCCCCGTACTAAAGCAGTGCCGACTTAGCTCAGCTGGTAGAGCAACTGACTTGTAATCAGTAGGTCAACCGTTCGACTCGGTTAGTCGGCACCACTTTCCTTTTACCGGAAGTGCTTAGTATAAAGAATTATCGTGGAGGGGTTCCCGAGCGGCCAAAGGGATCAGACTGTAAATCTGACGGCTCAGCCTTCGCTGGTTCGAATCCAGCTCCCTCCACCACTTTATTCTAGACGGTTAGAGGTAGTTTAAGAACAGGTTCCTTAAAGCGGGCATCGTATAATGGCTATTACCTCAGCCTTCCAAGCTGATGATGCGGGTTCGATTCCCGCTGCCCGCTCCAATTTGATGATGCTGATATAGCTCAGTTGGTAGAGCGCACCCTTGGTAAGGGTGAGGTCGGCAGTTCAAATCTGCCTATCAGCACCAGTCAATTGAATCTCCTTAAACACTTCCTTTATCTGTCAGAAAAAACTATTTGAAATTTGAAAAAATTAACTTAATCTACCTATGGTGGATTATTTTCATATGTAATCTAGATACACAAAACTGATAGGTTCCGTCATGGCAAAAGAAAAGTTTGAACGCGTAAAACCGCACGTAAACGTTGGTACAATCGGCCACGTTGACCACGGTAAAACTACACTAACTGCAGCAATCACTAACGTACTTGCAAAAGTATACGGCGGTGTTGCTAAAGATTTCGCATCAATCGATAACGCTCCAGAAGAGCGCGAGCGTGGTATCACAATCTCAACTTCTCACGTTGAGTACGATACACCTACTCGTCACTACGCACACGTAGATTGTCCTGGTCACGCCGATTATGTTAAAAACATGATCACTGGTGCTGCTCAAATGGACGGCGCTATCTTAGTAGTTGCTGCGACTGACGGTCCTATGCCACAAACTCGTGAGCACATCCTACTTTCTCGCCAAGTTGGCGTTCCTTACATCGTTGTATTCATGAACAAATGTGACATGGTTGATGATGAAGAGCTACTTGAGCTAGTAGAAATGGAAGTTCGTGAACTTCTTTCTGAATACGACTTCCCAGGTGATGACTTACCACTAATTCAAGGTTCTGCACTTAAAGCACTTGAAGGCGAAGAGCAATGGGAAGCTAAAATCGTAGAGCTTGCAGAAGCACTAGATTCTTACATTCCAGAGCCAGAGCGTGACATCGATAAGCCATTCATCATGCCTATCGAAGACGTTTTCTCAATCCAAGGTCGTGGTACTGTTGTAACTGGCCGTGTTGAAGCTGGTATCATCAACGTGAATGACGAAGTTGAAATCGTTGGTATCAAAGAGACTACTAAGTCTACTTGTACTGGTGTTGAAATGTTCCGTAAGCTTCTTGACGAAGGTCGTGCTGGTGAGAACATTGGTGCACTTCTACGTGGTACTAAGCGTGAAGACGTTGAACGTGGTCAAGTACTAGCTAAGCCTGGTTCAATCAACCCACACACAACATTCACTTCAGAAGTATACGTACTTTCTAAAGATGAAGGTGGTCGTCATACTCCATTCTTCAAAGGTTACCGTCCACAGTTCTACTTCCGTACAACTGACGTAACAGGTGACGTACAGTTACCAGAAGGCGTAGAAATGGTAATGCCTGGTGATAACGTTAAGATGACAGTAACTCTAATCGCGCCAATCGCGATGGACGAAGGTCTTCGTTTCGCTATCCGTGAAGGTGGCCGTACTGTTGGTGCTGGTGTTGTTGCAACTATCGTTGAGTAATCAACAGTTGTAATGCATTAAGCATTAAAAAAACCCGAGCTTAGCCTCGGGTTTTTTAATGTCTGAAGTAAAAGTATTAATGTTATCGCTGTAACAGAGTAGGAGCATGAACTTAATCAGTTAGTAACCAGCATTCTTACGTAACTCATCAAGCATATCTTGGTTACCCATCATTTCGTCAAGCGTTGCCCTGACTGCATTGTCAGAGCTATTGTTATAAACTGAAAGTAGATGCTGCGCCATTTGCTTCGTATAACCATCTTGTTTATTTTGAGCTTGGTAGTATTGCGCCATCAACCCTTGTGCAGCTAAGCGACGGATATAATCATTCGTGTCTCGCTCTAACAAGTTTGTAAATTGTTCTGCAAGGCGGTAATCAAGTACCGGTGTTTGAGTTGTTAACTCAACAGCTTGAATTTTAAATTTTTCGTCACTACTGTTGTTCGCTAAATTTAAAATGTTACCTACTACTTCATAGTCATACTCAGGCATAGTAGATTTATTTAGAATATACATATTCATTTGCAGTTGGCTAAGTGCAGCTAACCTATCTAAATCTGCCATGCTTGGATCTAAAGTTTGCTCTCTTAATTGAGAGTTTATTTGTTTAGCATAATCTGGTTCTGATTTGATCCTTAAATCATAGTCTTCTGGTAAATCTGCATAAAAACCATAAAGAGGATTTTGCTCACGCAGTTCCTCAGCTTCTTGCTGCTGCTTTTCCTCAAGTACGTTAAGAACAAGTTCCTTAAATTCGTCGGTATCTTGTTCTTGATAAGAGCCATTAGCGTGTAGTTTTAAGTTAGCTAATTGGCGTTGTAGCGAACTTACTTTCTTGCTTAGTTCGTCAATTAAGGCTTCATTTGATTGCTGGTATTCTGCAGGAGTACTAATAGAAACTGTGGGGCTTAGCTGTTGCTGCTTGGGTTTATTAAGCGAACTGGGCTGATTTTTAAAAAATGTTCCGTAGCATGAAATTACCAAGGCAAGTGTTGCTATAGTAATCGCAATAGTTCCTTTGTTTATAGTCATAAAATAATCTGCCTCTAAAATGGGTAATTTATCTGTTTTCGAAATATAAGTCTGTTAAAAAGTGTGTTAAATGAAGATGATATATACGGATTAATTAAGAAGGCGGGGCGTGAGTGGCGAAATACGGTGTTTTAAGTGGCTAAAAGCGCTAGACCTAAGCCTAGCGCATAAAGCTTAATGCGATTTTGCGTATTGCTCAGCTTGCTTCCACACTCTTAATGTATTACCGCTTAAAATCTTTTTAATATCGGTATCGCTGTAACCTCTGTCCATCAAACCTTGAACTAGGTTAGGGTAGCTAGATACATCCTTTAAGCCGATAGGCAGTGAGTCACCTACACCGTCGTAATCAGAGCCAATACCAACATGATCGATACCAATTAGTTTCACAACGTGATCAATATGATCAAGCACTTGCTCAAGGCTAGCAAATGGGAATGGATTTTTAGCGCGGTACATAGCATCAAAATCTTTAGCTACTTTTTTGCCTTCTTCAGTAATTGTTTGCTTTTTACTTTTGAATTGATCGTACCAACTTCCGGCTTTTGAAGTAACAAAACTTGAGCCAAAGTTAATTTGAATCACACCACCGTTCTTCTTAAGGGCTAACAGCATGTCGTCATTCATATTACGCTCAAAACCAGGCGTATATTTACGTAGTGAAGAGTGTGATGCAATAACGGGTGTGTTAGACAATTCCATTACTTGATAAAATGCATCGTCCGAAATATGCGATACATCAATCAGCATGCCGATGTTATTCATCTCTTTTACTAGCTCTTTACCGAATGGACTTAAGCCTTTCCACTTGCGACGAATATCGTATGATGAGTCAGAAATATGATTGCTTTGCGAGTGAGCTAGGGTGATGTAACGTACGCCACGATCAAAGAAGTGTTGTAGGTTTTTCATTTCGCCCTCGATAGGCGATCCGTTTTCCATGCCCATGGCGATTGATATTTTATTGTCCTTGAACTGTTGCTCAATGTCTTGTGTTGAGTCAGCAATGGCAAACTTATCTGGAGCACGAAACGCAATCGCTTCCATACCATCAATTAATTGATTCGCTAATTGGAAGCTTTTTCCTTTGCCTTCAAACTCTAAATGAGCAGGAATATAAATCGACATAAATGGCGCGTTTAAACCGCCTTTTACTGCACGAGGGTAATCAAAATCGCCGCCCTCAGTGGCTTTAGTTACATCCGCCCATTTATCATGAATGCGGTAAGGTACATCAATGTGAGTGTCGATTAAAATGGTATCGTGAGCAAGCTTAATTGCTTTATCTGAAGGGGTTATTTCAGCGCTGACTGCGCCGGTTAATGCAATCGACATTGCAGCAACTAGTGAGCTTAGTTTTATCATTTATAATGGCTCTTTGAGTTAAAAAAACCATTGTCTATTTTTACGTCGTGTCTGACAAGTTTACTCGTCGAATTGCGCTTCACTTTGCAGTGCTTTGAATTCACTTTTAGAGATTATGGTGACCGATTCGTGCAGTTCAGAGAAAAACACCATAGCTTCGCCGCTTTTTAATTGCTGATTTACTTGCGCCACTTTACTTTCAATACTGAATTCTTGTTCGCCATAATCTGTGCCTTCACGCAGTACATAGCTTTCAATTAGGTTGTACAGTGTGTCTTTATCAAGTTGTTCAAAAGGAATAATCATAGTCACTCTTTATCGGTGTTATTAAATACACATTGCTTAAAATAATCAGGCACCACTTGCTCTAACCAATACACCGGTTTAAACGGGTTGTTACCGCTAATAAAACCAACGTGGCCGCCTTTTTCAGAGATACGCAGCGTAACATGCTCACTTACATCCTGACTACTTGGAACCGCTTTAATCGACAGCATAGGGTCGTCTTTGGCATGGATAATTAGTGTAGGTGTCGCAATATCTTTTAAGTACGGCATCGCACTGGCTTTTTTGTAGTAATCGTGTGCATTCTCAAAGCCATGCAACGGTGCTGTAAGCTGGTTATCGAACTCTAATAAATCGTCAATTTCCATTAATTGATCAGTGGTGATCGGTATCTGTTGTTTAATTTGCGGTAATTTACGTTGCATCGACTTTTTCATTCGATCGAGCAAATATTTTTGATAAATTTTACCTAAGCTTTTACGAATAACATCACTAGATGATGATAAATCATAGGGCGCAGATATCACGGCAGCTGCGTTAAGCGGGCAGTGAATGTTTTCTTCGCCTAAATACTTAGCGAGTACATTACCACCCAATGAAAAACCCACCGCTACAATAGGGCGATTTGGAAATTGTTGTTTTAAATGATTTATAAAAAAAGCTAAATCGGCGGTGTCGCCACTATGGTAGGCTCTGGGTAAGCGGTTTACTTCGGTTGAGCAGTTTCTAAAGTGCATCAATACGACAGCAAAGCCTTGCTTTTTTAATGCTTTCATCATGCCTTTGGCATAAAAACTGTTTATGTTACCTTCAAGTCCATGAAGTACCACTGCGAGTGGTGCTTTTTCGTTATGCGGGAGTGACCAAGCAAGCTCAATAAAGTCTCCGTCGGGCGTATCAAGTTGCGCAAGTTCGTAGCGAGTATGATGAAAAGGGCGGAAAAAACGCGGTATTATGGTTTGAACGTGTCGGTTGGTCATCCACCATGCGGGTTTGAACTTAGGGATCATGTCTGTACTACGCACTTTGCAATTAACGAAGCGCTAGTGTAGCAAATTTTTTATATTTAAAAATAAAAAGCGCCTAATCAGTAAACTAATAAGGCGCTTTGTGCGTCGTGCTTAATGCTGTTCTTTAATATCTGCATCGTGTACTTTTTTCATGAAAAAATACACAAAGAAGAGGCATAAACTAATAACGACGCCTAAAAATCCAAATGATAAAAATAGTACTGGGTCGCTAAAAAAATCTCTAAAGAATACGTCCATAATTGCCTCCTGATGTCTATGGGGTAATCATAGGCTGGCTCAGTGGTACTTGATATGATCCAGATCAAGCTATTTTACAGATTATAAAATGGGCAATGCAGATGTTGATTTTGATCAATAAAGTTAAGTCGATTTTGCACTTTTTAGTAAATTATCTGCGATTTTTTAATCACTTTTATAATAAAGATGGTCAGCAAAGTTCAGCTTTGAATAACCGTTGCTTTGTTTTAGGTTAAATAAAACAAACCTAGTGTTAAATATATTTGACATGGCTAAAAAGTGAACTTATAGTTTAAAAAGTTAAAAATATTTTACTTGGAGTTAGCTTTATATGACTCGTTCAGAGCACTTTAAAGAACTTTTACAAAGCATAAGTTTTAGAGAACTGACGCTGAGTATCGATTTACTAGTAAGCGTGTACATATCTTACTTTTATGTAAACAGCCTAATGAATGCGAGTACGCAGCAGCTTAGTTCTGTTTCTTGGTTATCTGGCTTATTGCTACAGGTGTTAATTTATTCTGTGATACTTATAGTATTGAGCTATTTATTACTTACATTTATCAGTGATAATGAATTAAATCAGCCACCTGATGTGAGAGAAAAGCAAATAAATTTAGTGGGTTATAAATACAAGGCCATAATCTTACAGGCGGGAATTTGTGTTGCTATTTTTCAATATCAAATTGAAGCTAATAACTGGGGCCCAGCTATCGAATATAATATTCCATATTTACCAATGCATATCATGGTAGGCGCTTTTTTGATTGCCGAAATAGTCAATTACATAGCGCAGCTTTATAAAGGCAGAACGGGTGATATCTATGAGTGAGTATGCAATAACTAACTCTATTCGAACATTACGCTTTTTACGCGATGAAATGACGCAAAAGCAGTTAGCAGATGCTATTGGCGTAACGCGGCAAACGGTAATGGCAATTGAGGCAAATAAATATTCACCCACTTTAGAGGTGGCTTTTAAAATTTCTTTAGTTTTTAACTTACCTTTAGAAGAGGTATTTCAATACAAAACTAAAGATATATAGCTTGGTGTATAAAAGTAAACCAAAGTAACCATGTATATAAGAGCTAATATTCATAAGATAAATGGCTTTATGATCTGATGAAATTAATAGTGAAAAATTATGCCAAATATTTATCGCTGTTATTGGGCGTTGCACAAGGTGTTAAATTCATACTATTAACTTCATCAATCAATATTATTTGTTGCTGCTTTTCTAATTTTAGCTCGGCACCGAGAAGTGCTTTTCGAATTGCGGCGTAATCTGTAACCTCGGTTTTATTGGCTTTTAAATAGGCACGTGTGGCTCGTAGTGGCTTCAATGCCTGCTTATCAAACTCACTAATTGATTGTTCAAGCTTGTTTAGCTGTGTTTGGTTAATAGCTAGATTGAGAGAATCTAAGTAATACAGCAACAAGCATAGGTTGACGTTTTTACCTAGCTGGTTTTGATAATCCAACAGGCGCGTTTGCATGTCACCTTTGCTGTAAAGGTTACATGCAAACTGCCAAAAATCATTGCTGTTAAGCAAGTTCATCGGCGAATGCCTGCTCTTTTTGTTCCATTTCTTCAAGGGCCATAAGTAGCTCTTCTTCAACATCGTTAAGTTTAGGCGTGAGTGTGGCTTGTTTAGTAATTAACTCTTTAAGCTTGCCTTTATTTTCGTCGTTATAGAGAGTGTTATCGCCTAGCGCCTCTTCAACGTCAGCTAGTTCTGCAGCAAATTTATCTAATTGCTTTTCAAGTTTTTCAATTTGCTTTTTCAGCGGCTGAATCGCTTTTCTAAACTCGGCTTCTAAGCGCTTTTGCTCTTTACGGTTAACTTGTGAATGGGCTTTTGGCTCTTCGTAGGTGTCGTTTTTAGTGGCTTCTTTATTAGCATTAAGCAGCCACTGATAATATGCATCTAGGTCGTAGCCAAATTGGGTGACCTCGCCATTATCAACTAAATAAAATTCATCGGCGGTATTTTTAAGCATATGACGGTCATGCGATACCGTGACCATAGCGCCTTCAAAGCCTTGTAATGCCATAACTAAAGCGTGGCGCATTTCTAAATCAAGGTGGTTGGTTGGCTCATCGAGTAGTAGTAAATTTGGTTTTTGATAAACCAACATAGCCAGTACTAAACGGGCTTTTTCACCGCCTGAAAACGGTGCTACAGGGTCGAGTGCTTTATCGCCTACAAAGGCAAAACCGCCTAAAAAGTCACGCAATGATTGTTCGCTGGCTTTTGGGTTTAAGCGTTGCAGGTGGGTGACGGCACTGGCTTTTAAATCTAGAGACTCCAGTTGATGCTGCGCAAAGTAGCCAATGTTTAAGCCTTGATGCTGAAACACTTCACCTGCTTGAGGTTGTAAGTCACCTGATAGTAATTTAATCAGTGTTGATTTACCTGCGCCATTTCTGCCAAGTAGTGCAATACGGCTGCCTGGTACTAAGTTCAGCTTAATACTGTTTAAAATGGTGACATCGCCATAACCGGCTTTGGCTTTGTCGAGTGTCATTAACGGGTTAGGCAGAGCGGTTGGCTCGGCAAATTCAAAATCAAATGGCGAGTCAACGTGTGCTGGGGCAAGTTTTTCCATTCGCTCTAGCGCTTTAACACGGCTTTGTGCCTGTTTGGCTTTACTAGCTTTGGCTTTAAAGCGGGTAATGAACTGCTCAAGATGCGCTATTTGTTCTTGTTGTTTTTCAAACATGGCTTGCTGCTGCAATAGGCGCTCAGCTTTTTGGCGTTCAAACTGCGAGTAGTTACCTTTGTACACATTAATAAGTTGTTTATCTATATGCCAAATTTGATCAACCACAGCATCTAAAAACTCACGATCATGAGAAATAAGTACTAGCGTGCCGGTGTAGGCACGTAAAAAACGCTCGAGCCAATACACGGCATCTAAATCTAGGTGGTTTGTTGGCTCATCCAGTAATAGTAAGTCGGCATCGCGAATAAGCGCTTGGGCTAAGTTTAAGCGCATGCGCCAACCACCCGAAAATGCACTAACCGGGTTTTCTATTTGATTATTAGCAAAGCCTAAACCATGTAACAGCTCACCTGCCTTGGCTTCTATGCTATAGCCTTTAATGTTTTCAAGCTGAATATGCACTTTAGCTTGAGTGTCGCCATCGTTATTTTGCTCGGCTTCACGCAGCGCAATTCGTAGCGCATAATATTCAGGGTGGCCTTGCAGTACGTAATCTATGGCGCTTATTTCAAGGGCGGGGGTTTCTTGCTTTACCGAGGCCAGTGACCAATCTTTAGGAATACTGTAATTACCGCCATCTAACGAAAGCTCAGACTTTAATAAACTAAATAGCGTTGACTTACCACAGCCATTGGCACCAACAAGGCCTACTTTGTGCTCTGGAAATAATGTAGCCGATGCATTTTTTAATAAAGCTTTGCCACCGCGAAGCAGTTCTATTTCTGAGATTTGGATCATAAATACGTTACTTTACTGTGCCTTGATTGAATTGCCGCCATTATAACACGGATCTTATTAGCCATATCAATCGTATCAAGTAGGCAAATATTGCGATAAAATAACGTCAGTCAAAATGGTAGGAAAAGCGAAGTGAAACATAAAAAACGATTTATTGCTGGAGCAACGTGTCCTGAGTGTAAAACCATGGATATGTTAATGCTTTACAAAGAGCACGACGTAGAAAAAGTTGAATGTATGCAGTGTGGCCATAAAATGGCTCAACCAGAGCAGGCTGTGCAGGCATCAACACGCCAATTTGAACAGATCATTGGCGTGTTTAATCCAGGCGATTAGTGCCTTGTTAGTGCTGCTTAATAATGCGGCGGCGGTGGCTCTGGCATATTCGACATCATAGGCTGTGATGACTGCGACTCTTTAAGTTTTTCAGCCAGCAACTCGGTTTGGCGCTTTATTTTTGCCAACTGTTGCTGGTGAACTTTTATTTCATCATTTAAAATTTCAATCGTTTCGTCTTGAAAAGCCACTTTAGCCTCAAGTTCCATTAACCGATGTTCAATTGTGTTCATTTGGTTCTCGTATAATAAAGCGCTCAGCGATTCCGCTTGAGCTTTCAGTTAACAATGATTTACCGTTATCTGTAAATGTCACATCAAGTACCACTGCCGATTTTGGCCTACTGCCTTCTCTTGGGGTCACTTGCCATGTTTGAATTTTTTCACCACTGTTTAGCTGCCATAAATCCACCTGTTTGTTCGGTGAACCGGTTGCTAATAAAGTGCCTTGGTCGTTAAAGCGCACCGCAGTAAAAATTTTCTGACGCGCAATATACTTTAGTTTACTAACAAGGTCACCTGTAGTCAGCTTCCATACATTTGCTTGTGCCATACTGTCGGCGGTAAAAGCATAACGTCCTTGAGGATCTAAAGCGACTCGGGTTACTCGGGTTGGGTGATTAAAGCGATGAATAACTTGTCCACTTTGGGTATCCCATAAGTAGGCCACATAATCGTTTGAGCCGCTCAATGCATAGCGCCCATTAGGTGATAGGTCTACGGTGTTTACTTTATCTTGATGGCCTAAAAATTCAATGCGTCTGCCAGTGTTAAGGTTTATAAATACTACAACGCCATCGCTGCGCCCGTACACAACACTGTTGCCTTGGTTACTAATGGCAATATCGCGGATGCTGGCTTTTTGTATTTTATAAAAGCCTTTATTTTTGCCTGTGGCAATATCCCAAACGGCGAAGGTGGTTTTTTCGGCGGTAACAGCCACGCTATTATCAAAAGCAATGGCTACAGCGTAAACAAGGCTGTCTTGCGCTTGTTGTTGAAACCATTGGTATTTAAGGGCTTGCTGTTGATTATCCCAAAGTGCGACCCCATGATTGATAGAAGACACTAAGCTGTATTGACCATCATGCGAGAGTGCGGATGAGAAAGCACCTTGTGCCGTGTGCTCAAAACTAGCCACTGCTTGTTGTTTTTCATCACTACATGCAATTGTTAATAAACAGCAGGTAGCAACTAAAAAAGTACGAAATAACGACATATTACAGGTATTTCCTCTTAACTCTTCGTGACTGAGAGGTTAGACTAGGTTGCGAAAAACGCCTAGGTTGTTTGTCTAATCACTGGATATGTTTTTAGTTTAGCTATTAAACAAGCAGCCTACCATGTAGGCCGTTAATCTTTAACTAGTAATATTACAATAAATGACAACTGCAAAGTGTGTCGGAGATTTAAAATGAGAAAGACGATTAAATTGTCATTGATTGCAGCGTCAGTTTTAGCGCTTACAGCTTGTAATCAAGAAGCAAAAAAAGAGCAAGCAGACGTTAAACTAGATACTGTAGCGCAACAACAAGCTTACGGTATTGGGGCATCTGTAGGTAACTTTTTAAATAAAGACCTAGCGGATAAAAAAGAAATTGGTATCGAATTAGATCAAGCATTATTAATGCGTGGTTTTGAAGATGCACTTGCCGGTAATGCTAAAATTGACGAAGAAAAAATTCGTGAAGTATTAACAGCATTAGATGAGTCAGTGCGCACTAAACAAGAAGAAAAAGCAAAGGTTGAGTCTGAAAAAAGCAAAGTTGAGGGTGAAAAATACCTAGCTGAGAATGCTAACAAAGAAGGCGTAATGGTTACTGAGTCTGGTTTACAGTACGAAGTATTGAGCCAAGGCGAAGGCGCTAAGCCAGTAGCGACTGACGTGGTTAAAGTACATTATAAAGGTACTCTTTTAGACGGTACTGAATTTGATAGCTCTTATTCACGTAACGAGCCAACAACTTTCCCACTAAACCGTGTTATTCCTGGTTGGACTGAAGGCTTACAGCTTATGCCTGTAGGTTCTAAGTACAAATTTACCATTCCTTCAGACCTTGCTTACGGTGACCGTGATTTAGGTAAAATTCCTGCTAATTCAACACTTATTTTTGAAGTTGAGTTATTAGAAATTCAAAATGATGCAGAAGCTGCCGCTGCAGAATAAGTATTTATATAAAACAAAAAAGGGACCTAGGTCCCTTTTTTATTGCACTGAATAACTGATTAATCTGCGTGATTAGAATATAAGTTATCAATTAACTCATCTTCAAGTGCAAAGCGCGCTTCCAGTGCTTCACCCATTACCGATAGGTCATTATCAAATCCTACTAATAAATCTTCAGCGTCTACTTCAGCGTATTTATCGTTAAAATCCAGAGCAATGTCTGTGGTATCTGAAATACGTGGGTATATAGTATTTGCCAGTTGTTGGCTTTCTAGGCCTTTCTTTTCGCAAGCTTTAGCAATATCGTCGTACACTTCAAAGTGCCCAGCCGATAGGTAATCCATCAATATTTGGCAAAAAGCTTGAATTTGAGACGGTTCAGGCAAAGACTGATCTTTTTTCTCGTAAGGTGAAAAGCCTGCAATTTTACAGTAAAGTACAATCAGCTCTTGGCGTTCGTTTAACCAATTGTCGATGACCGTATGGCTACCCCCCCACTTTTGTTGAGCTTTTTCTACACGCTTCAGCATAATTCTTCTCCTAAGCTGGGTTGGATTTTAAATTGGTAATAAAGTTTCTATCATCCAAGATATATTTAATTGGCGTGTATATCAACAAGTAAAATAGATGTAGTACCACAGAGGGTTTTGTTTACGGGTATAAGTTGTAAGTATTTATTGCAGGAAAGAAAAAACCACCAATTACGGTGGTTTAATTTCTTTATTGGACTTGTTTAAACAAGCATTCTTATTTTTATTAGAGATTTTTATTATTTTTATATTAACGATTATTGTTATTGTTATGTTAACGCGGGAGTAACAATATCAAGCTTTTATAAATGTTGCAAATAGTTTAATGAAAAGTTTTTATTATTAACGTTTACTTGATTGTTTTGTGTACAAAACGAAATGAAAACAAAAAATCACTTGATCTGGTGCTACTCTGTGGCGATTTAATCGCTTAGCGATAGAGGGGGGGCAAATATGGTGGTACAATCTTGCACAATTTCTAAAAGCCCTAGGACTCTATACGCTATGAGCGAATTAAAAAACGACCGTTATTTACGTGCCCTTGCCAAGCAACCTGTTGATGTCACGCCAGTATGGATGATGCGTCAAGCTGGACGTTATTTACCTGAATACCGTGCTACACGTGCACAAGCGGGCGATTTTATGAGCCTGTGTAGAAATGCTGAGTTAGCCTGTGAAGTAACATTACAGCCTCTGCGTCGTTACCCGTTAGATGCCGCTATTTTATTTAGTGATATTTTAACTATTCCAGATGCAATGGGATTAGGCTTGTACTTTGAAACAGGTGAAGGCCCTAAGTTTGAACGCCCAATTTCATCATTAGCCGATGTTAAAAAAATTCCTAAACTTGATCCTACCGATGAGCTTGGCTATGTAATGAATGCTGTAAGCACTATTCGTCGTGAGCTTAAAGGTGAAGTGCCATTAATTGGTTTCTCGGGTTCACCTTGGACACTTGCAACTTATATGGTTGAAGGCGGAAGCAGTAAGGTTTTTGGTAAAATCAAAAAAATGGCGTTTGCTGAGCCACAAACACTGCATTTACTACTTGATAAGCTAGCTGATTCAGTGATTGATTACTTAAACGCGCAAGTTAAAGCGGGTGCACAATCACTGATGATATTTGACTCGTGGGGCGGTGTATTGAGCCCGCGTGACTACAATGAGTTTTCACTGCAGTATATGCATAAAATCGTTGATGGTTTAATTCGCGAAAATGACGGCCGTAAAGTACCGGTTACCTTGTTCACTAAAAATGGTGGCCAATGGATTGAGGCAATTGCAGCAACAGGTTGTGATGCAGTAGGCCTAGATTGGACTATTAATATTGGTGATGCCAAACGTCGTGTTGGCGATAAAGTGGCGCTACAAGGCAATATGGACCCTTCAATGCTACACGGCACGCCAGACCGTATTCGCCAAGAAGTGGGTACGATTTTAGAAGACTTTGGCACTGGCAATGGTCATGTATTTAACTTAGGCCATGGTATTACACCAGATGTTGATCCAGAAAATGCGGGTGTATTTATTAACGCTGTGCATGAGCTAAGTGCGCAATATCACAAGTAAGTTATGAACTAACAATAAAAAGCCCGCTAATTAGCGGGCTTTTTTGTGCAAACTGTTTTACTTAAGTTTTTACTTAAACAAGCGGTTTAAGCCATTTAATGCCGCAACTCGATAAGCTTCTGCCATTGTTGGGTAGTTAAACGTAGTATTTACAAAGTAGTCGATGGTATTGCCACCATTTTTTTGTTCCATTATAGCTTGGCCAATGTGAACAATCTCAGAGGCACGCTCACCAAAGCAGTGCACGCCAAGTACTTCCTTGGTTTCTGTATGGAACAATATTTTTAAACTACCCACATCGGTACCTGCAATTTGTGCACGTGCTAAGTGTTTAAATTGCGCACGTCCCACTTCGTACGGTACTTTTGCGGCAGTTAATTGCTGCTCTGTTTTACCTACTGAACTCATTTCAGGAATAGTATAAATACCGGCTGGGATATCAATAATCAGCTTTTCATCGCAGTTACCACAAGCGATGGCATCTGCTGCAATTCGACCTTGGTCAAAGGCAGCACTAGCAAGGCTTGGGTAGCCAATAACATCGCCTACCGCATATACGTTGTCTATTTCTGTTTGGTAGGTTTCGTTTACTTTTACTTGTCCGCGGCTATCTGCTTTTAAGCCAATTGCTTCTAAATTCAATGTATCAGTATTACCAGTACGGCCATTGGCAAATAAAATACAGTCAGCCTTTACACGTTTACCCGATTTTAAATGCATAACAACACAGTCATCGCGGGTTTCAATGCGATCAAATTCTTCGTTATGACGAATAACAATGCCACTATTCCAAAAGTGATAGCTAAGCGCATCAGATATTTCAGCATCCATAAACGCAAGTAGGCGATCGCGAGTATTTACTAAATCAACCTTTGCACCTAGCCCTTTAAAGATAGATGCGTATTCACAACCAATTACACCCGCACCGTATATAAGTACGCGATGAGGATCGTGTTCAAGGCCTAAAATTGTGTCACTTTCATAAATACGCGAATGGGTGAAATCAACACCAGGTGGGCGATAAGGTCGTGAGCCGGTAGCAATAACAATAGTTTGTGCAGTTAGGCGTTCAGTTGAACCGTCATTACGTCTAATTTCAATAGTGTGCTTATCAACAAAGCTAGCATCGCCTTGAAACATATGAATGCGATTACGATCGTAAAAGCTGCTGCGTAAGTTTGATTGCTTTGAAATTACCGAACTGGCATGGCGCAAAATATCAGGAAAAGTAAGTCTTACTGGGCGCTCGCCTACGTTAAACAAAGGGTTTGCTTTGTATTCAATGTAGCGACTAACCGAATGACGAAGTGCCTTTGAAGGAATGGTTCCCCAGTGAACACAACCACCACCAACAGCAGTTTGACGTTCAATAACCGCTACTTTTTTGTTGCTTTTAGAGAGGTTCATAGCGGTCCCTTCACCGCCAGGACCCGTGCCAATAATGATTGCATCATATTGGTAGCTCACGGGTACTTTTTTCTTTTCTGGTTGTTTGGCCACAGCCACTCCTATTTTAACTAAAAGAGGCTTTTAATAACCTCGCATTAAGTGCTAGCCATGCCTGCTTTTGTGTTTCCCAGGCGGCTTCAAGCTCGTGATATTGTGCCATTAATGCCGACTTTTCACACTGCTTTGCCATATTATTTTTTTTAGCTTCCAACACTTGTTTTTGTAATGAGCAATAATTTTGCAGCTTTTTAAGCAACAAATCGTACTCTTGTTGTAATAATGTAAGCTTATCTTGCGCTAAAGGCAATTTTGCAAGACGACCTTGTGTTTTACTCATTAAGGTTTCTGCTTTAGCTTTTTCAATGCGCTCAACCGGTGTGCGCTTTAATTTACTCGCTAAACCAATGGCTGCGAGTGAGCGGATCATCCATTTTGTTGGGTCGTAATGAAACCATTTAATGCCATTGCGGTAATCGCTGGCAAAAATATGATGGAAGTTATGATAACCCTCACCGTAGGTAAACAGTGCTAAAAAGCCATTGTCTCTCGCGGTATTTTTTTCAGTGTAAGGACGTGAACCCCAAATATGTGCTACTGAGTTAATAAAAAAGGTAAAGTGCTGACTCAGCACTAAACGCAATAAGCCTGCTAACAGTAACATGCCCCATACATCACCAAGCATTAAGCCGAGTACTAGCGGTAAACCAACATTCATGGCAATTACCAATTTTAAGTAATGCTTGTGCTGCCACATAACAATTTTATTTCGCTGTAAATCACGACAGTTGCTGTAATCATCGTAGCTGTCGCCTTGGTAGTCGCGAAGCATCCAGCCAATGTGACTGTACCAAAAGCCATTAGTGGCGGCATAAGGGTCTTTAACTGGGTCATCAACTTGACCATGGTGAATTCGATGATCGCTGCTCCAATGCAGCGCACTATTTTGTAGCGCAAAAGCACCACCAAGGGCAAAAATAAATTCAACCGCAGGGTGTGCGTTATAGGTTTTATGTGCCCATAAACGGTGGTAGCCCGCGGTGATCGATAATCCCGCAAAAAACATGCAAGCTACAAAAGCAACCCACTGCGTGCCTGTAAAGCCATAGTTAAACCCATACCAAGGTACAAGTGTAATAGCAGCCAAAAACGTCAGGCTAAAGAAAAGGACGTTGGTCCATATAATTGGTGGTTTTTTCATGTTTATCATTTCTCAGCGTACAACTGTAAGCTAAAATAATATTTCAATCTGCTGCCGTCAAGTATTAGACTGTACTATTAGCTATTTTTTTAATTAAAAATTTATTACAAACTCACTCAGGGAGCTGTTGATGTCGGGTGTTAGAGCACAACAGAAACAAAAAACACGACAAGCATTAATTGAAGCTGCATTTAATCAGCTTAGTGCTGATCATAGCTTTTCTAATTTAAGCTTGCGTGAGGTTGCACGCGAAGCAGGTATTGCGCCTACCTCTTTTTATCGTCACTTTAAAGATATGAACGAGTTGGGCTTAACCATGGTTGATGAAGCGGGTTTAACCCTACGCCAGCTGATGCGCCAAGCACGCAGACGAATAGCCAGTGGTGGCAGTGTAATCAACACCTCTGTGGTTACTTTTATGGAGTTTATTGATAACTCAAGCAATCAGTTTAGACTTTTGTTGCGTGAACGTTCAGGTACCTCAAAAGCATTTAGAGCAGCAGTGGCGCGTGAAGTGAAACACTTTATTTTAGAGCTCGCACATTATTTAGAAAGTGAAACCCCCTGCGATGCTATTCATGCGTATATTCAGGCAGAAGCCATGGTTACTTTGGTATTTAATGCAGGCGCTGAAGCGCTTGATATTGAAGGTCAGCAACGCGATGAACTGATAGAGCGAGTTATATGGCAGTTACGTTATATTACGCGCGGCGCGTCAAATTACGTACGTGCTGAAAATAAAGAATAGATATTAAAAAAAGTTAAAATAAGCGCTGTATTTTACAGCGCTTATTAATTTAAGCCTGCTCCAGGTTTAAATTGGATGTTTTATTCTGCTTAAAAGTTTTATTTGAATTTTAAATCCCCAGGAAGTCTCCTTTAATTATTTGTTTGGTATTTTTATGCTTGCGCCAACTGCGTTGCAATGATAAAAATAAGCCTCATTGGACACACACACAAGAAAACAGATGCAAACTATTCGCTTAATTACACTAAACCTAAACCTCTTACTGCTGCGGCAAGTGAGCGGGGATTAGTGTGTTTGCATTGAGTTAAACATTAAAAACCCCGCAACCGCGGGGTTTTTTTTATCTCGCTGTAGGGATAAATCGAAATTTGGGTAACACAGCAATTGAGGGGCAGCTATGCAACAGCAAGATAAAGTATGGATTTTTGATACCACCTTACGTGATGGTGAGCAGGCACTAAAAGCAAGCCTAACAGAAGACGATAAAGTTCAACTGGCGCATACCATTAGCCGCTTAAATGTGGATGTAATGGAAGTGGGGTTTCCGGTGTCGAGCCCAGCTGACTTTCGCTCAGTGCAACGTATTGCCACCGAGGTGAAAGGCCCCATTATTTGTGGCTTAGCTCGCTCGGTTGCCAAAGATATCGAGGCCTGTGGCGATGCGCTGCGCGCTGCACAGCAAAGTCGTATTCATACTTTTATTGCCACCAGCCCGCTTCATCTTGAACACAAGTTGCGTATGAGCCTTGATGATGCAACTGCAATGGCTGTTAAATCTATTAAATTAGCGCGTAACTATACCGATGATGTTGAGTTTTCCTGTGAAGATGCTGGGCGTACACCGCATTGGGATTTATGCAAAATTGTTGAACAAGCAATTAACGCCGGTGCATCAACAATTAATTTGCCAGATACAGTCGGTTTTGTAACTCCAGATGAATACGCAGCAATGATCCGTCATTTAATGAATAACGTGCCAAATATAGATAAAGCGCGTTTAAGTGTGCATTGCCACAACGATTTAGGTTTAGCCGTTGCCAACTCCGTGGCCGCAGTGCAAGCCGGTGCACGCCAAATTGAATGCACCATTAATGGTATAGGTGAGCGTGCGGGGAACTGTTCACTTGAAGAAGTGGCAATGATTATGAAAATGCGCAAAGACCACTTAAACGTATATACCGACATAAAAAGCGAAGAAATTTATCGCGCTTCTCGCCAGGTAGCCAAAATTTGTAATATGCCGGTACAGCCAAATAAAGCGATTGTTGGCGAAAATGCGTTTGCTCACAGCTCAGGTATTCATCAAGACGGTGTATTAAAAGCGCAAAACACTTATGAAATTATGTCACCAGAAAGTGTTGGCGTACCAAGTAATCAGTTAAACATGACCTCACGCTCAGGCCGCCATGTTATAGAACACCGCTTAGAAGAATTAGGCTATCAAAAATCAGATTACGACATGGATAGCTTATACCAAAGTTTCGTTGCGCTGGCTGACCAAAAAGGCACAGTATACGACTATGACCTAGAGGCAATGATTTACTTTAATCAAATTAACGATAAAGACGAAAAGTATCAGTTAGAGTTTGTTAACTCTGCGTCTAATTCACAATCTGTGGCCAGCTCAACCATAGGCTTGCTGATTGATGGCGAAGCAAAACAAGAAGCGGCCACAGGTAATGGCCCTGTTGAAGCTTCGTTTGCTGCTATTGAGCGCTTAACAGGTATGAGTGTTGAAATGATTGAATACAATTTAGAGGCAACTGGCCAAGGCGCCAGCTCATTAGGGCAAGTGAATATTATTGCTAAATATGATGGTCGTCCCTATCACGGTGCTGGTATTGCGGCCGATGTGGTCGAAGCCTCTGTTCGAGCTATGGTTCGGGTTTATAACTTAATTTATCGAGCACAAAAAGTGTCTGATTTAAAACAACAAAGGAAAGCAGGATGAGTAAAACACATTACAGCGTTGCCGTATTAGCAGGCGACGGTATTGGCCCAGAAGTTATGGCAGCTGCAGAGCAAGTACTTGACGCAGTCAGTGATAAATTTGGTTTTACTTTGAACCGTGAGCATCACGCGATTGGCGGCGCAGCCATTGATGAATTTGGCAAAGCACTTCCTGATACAACTTTAAAAGCCTGTGAAAACGCCGATGCTATTTTATTTGGTTCAGTGGGCGGTCCTAAGTGGGAAAACTTGCCACCGAATGAGCAGCCAGAGCGCGCGTCATTGTTACCACTACGCAAACATTTTGGTTTGTTTTGTAACTTACGCCCTGCTCAATTGTTACCCGCATTGAGCGCTGCATCACCACTTCGTGCTGATATTAGCGAAAAAGGCTTTGATATTTTGTGTGTGCGTGAGCTAACCGGCGGTATTTATTTTGGTGAAAAAGGTCGCAGTGGCGAAGGTGCTGAAGAAGCGGCATTTGACACCCAAACATACTCGCGTAAAGAAATTGAGCGTATTGCACGTTTTGCTTTTGAGGCCGCTAAATTGCGCAGCAATCATGTAACCTCGGTTGATAAAGCCAATGTTTTAGCATCAAGTGTACTTTGGCGTGAAGTAGTCACCGAAGTGAGTAAAGAGTTTCCTGAGGTGAGCTTAGATTATATTTATGTAGATAATGCAGCGATGCAGCTAGTTAAACAGCCTAGCCAGTTTGATGTATTACTGTGCGATAACTTATTTGGCGACATTTTATCTGACGAATGCGCGATGATCACCGGCTCAATGGGGCTATTACCTTCGGCTAGCTTAAATCAATCAGGCTTTGGCTTGTATGAACCCGCGGGTGGCTCAGCGCCCGATATCGCCGGAAAAGGGGTTGCTAACCCTATTGCACAAATTTTAAGTGCCGCATTAATGTTACGTTATTCGTTAGGACAAGATGAAGCGGCTCGCACCATTGAAAAAGCAGTTGCAGAGGCGGTTGAAGCGGGTGTGGGGACACCTGATATTTATCCGCAGGGCGGCTATACCACCACCGATGTTGCAGCGGCTATTGTTTCACGCATTTAACTATTAAAGCCACAGCACCGTTAGGCTGTGGCTCAATCAGATCAGGGAGTTAGCAAGTGGCTCAAACTTTATACAATAAAATTTGGCAAGCACATACGGTTGCCAGCATCAACGAGCAAACCGATTTACTTTATATTGACCGTCATTTAGTACACGAAGTGACGTCGCCACAAGCATTTGCAGGTTTACGTGAAAAAAATCGTAAAGTGCGCTGTCCAGAAAAAACCATTGCGACCATGGATCATAATGTTTCAACTAAAAGCCGTTCATTAGATGCAGCCAGCGAAGTCTCTAAAAATCAACTAATGGCACTGGATGCAAACTGTAAAGAATTTGGTATTTTGCTGTACGACCTAAATTCAGTAAATCAAGGTATAGTGCATGTTATTGGCCCAGAGCAAGGGATCACTTTGCCAGGCACCACCATCGTATGTGGCGATAGCCATACCTCAACCCATGGCGCGTTTGGAGCGCTTGCCCATGGTATTGGAACCTCAGAAGTTGAGCACGTATTAGCTACGCAAACGCTACAGCAAAAAAAGGCTAAGTCGTTAAAAATTCAAATTAACGGTGTGTTACGCCCAACAGTAACTGCTAAAGATTTAATTATGGCGGTTATAGGTAAACTAGGCACTGCTGGTGGTACGGGTTATGTGGCTGAATTTTGTGGTGAAGGCATAGAGGCGCTTTCGATGGAAGCGCGTATGACACTGTGTAACATGAGTATTGAAATGGGTGCCAAGGCAGGTTTAATTGCCCCGGATAAAATCACTTATGAGTACTTAAAAGGGCGTCCATTTGCACCAAAAGGCGCTGATTTTGACGCCGCTGTTGCCTACTGGGAAACTTTAAAAACTGATGATGGCGCAACCTTTGACTTAGAGGTAGAACTAGATGCCGCTAATATTCAACCACAGATCACCTGGGGGACTAACCCAGAGCAAGTGATTGGCGTTGACGAATGTATTCCAGATCCAGACAAAGAAACTGATTTAATTAAAGCTGATGCCATCCGTAGCGCGCTTAAATACATGGGTTTAAAAGCGGGCGATAAGTTATCAACTGCCAAAGTAGACACAGTATTTATTGGCTCATGCACCAACAGCCGCATTGAAGATCTTCGCGCCGCTGCAAAAATTGTTGAAGGCAAGCAAGTGGTTGCTGGCATTGAAGCATTAATTGTTCCAGGCTCAGGCTTGGTTAAACAACAAGCAGAAGATGAAGGCCTTGCCGACATATTTAAAGCTGCAGGATTTGAATGGCGTGAGCCAGGTTGTTCTATGTGTTTAGCAATGAATGACGACCGTTTAGGCGCAGGTAAACGCTGTGCATCTACATCTAACCGTAATTTTGAAGGACGCCAAGGGCGAGGCGGGCGTACACACTTAGTGAGCCCAGCAATGGCGGCAGCGGCAGCAATACATGGCCACTTTGTTGATATTAGAGGAGAAGCCTAATGAGCATCTATTTTAGTGGCTTAATGGCCCCACTTGATAAAAACAACGTCGATACCGACCAAATTATTCCTAAGCAGTTTTTAACTTCAACCAGCCGTGATGGTTTTGATGCTGCGCTATTTTACGATTGGCGTTATTTAGATAATGGCGAGCCAAACCCTGATTTTATTTTGAACCGACCCTGCTATCAAGGCGCGCAAATACTACTAACCCGTGACAACTTTGGCTGTGGTTCATCACGTGAACACGCCCCATGGGCGCTTAAACAATACGGTTTTGAAGTGATTTTGGCTGAAAGTTTTGCTGATATTTTCTTTAATAACTGTGGCAATAACCAAATGCTTGCCATTGCACTGCCAGCGCAAATATTAGAAGACTTATTTGTGTTAAGTGAGCAGCATGATGATATTCACATTGATGTGGATTTAGAAAACCAGCAATTGCGCAGTAATAAATTTGCGCCAATCAGCTTTGATATTCGCAAAGACGTGAAAGAGCGTTTATTAAGTGGTTTAGACTTTATTGGTGTAACCGAAACCTTAAATCCGCAAATTGATGCGTTTGAAGCAAAACTTGCCGCTGAGCGTCCTTGGCAGTGAATAATTTAAAAGATACTAGATAGTAAAACGCGGCATAAGTCGCGTTTTTTTATTGCTGTCAGATGCTGTTCATCGTGATTATTGTCTTTGTGTTTGTTTAAACGCTAAGCTAATTTTTTACATGTTTAGGGATACATTATGAAATTATTAACAGCTGCAGCACTAATGCTTGCATCAACCGCTGCAATAGCACGCCCAGCACCTTTAGTATCAATTCCAAGCCATGATGGCTTTTTTGATAACATTGCTGCCCATTGTGGTAAAGCTTTTGAAGGTAAAGTAACGGTTGATAATGCCACAGGGCCGAGTTCATTTGCCGATAAAAAATTAGTTATGCATGTGCGTAAGTGTAATGAACGTGAGCTACAAGTGCCGTTTCATGTGGGTGATGATGCCTCACGTACGTGGATCATTACTAAAACAGGCAGTGGGTTGAGTTTAAAGCACGATCACCGCCATCAAGATGGCAGCGATGATGTGTCTACTATGTATGGTGGTCATACGCTTGATGCGGGTTTTGCTAACATGCAGTCATTCCCTGCTGATCAGTATTCAAAAGAGTTATTTGTTAGCCAAGGCATACCACAATCGGTAGGCAATACATGGCAAATGTATATTTATCCTGAAAAGTTTACTTACCGACTCATTCGCCAAGGTCGCGAATTCCGCGTTGACTTTGATTTAACTAAGCCTATCACACCACCGGCTGCGCCGTGGGGATATAGCGTTAACTAAACTCAGCGTCAGTAAAGCCACTGGCTGTTTTAATACTCAGTGGTTTACTGAAAAGTAAAGAGGGGTTATTTTTTTGAGGTTTTTTCTGCGGGTATTTCACACTGCACAAATACACTCAGTGGTGGCTGATAAGCGCGTGGTTTAGTTGGAAAACGTTCATACTCTTGCACCCCTTCGGTTACTTTTAACATAAAAGGGTTATCGCGACATAAGCGGTTAGCGTGGCGCAATAAAAACACACTTTGGTTTTTAAAATGTGGGTAGTCATCAGATTGGATCTCTAGATGATAGTTGTTAGTGTCTATTTGAGTTTGTTTGTAATGCACCTTTTCATCAAAGTCATATAGCCGCTGCATTTCAGTTTGTTCTGCCGACACATTCAAACATGCTGCTAAAAACACCCAACTAATACTTCCATATAGATAATGATTAGCTTTTCTACTCATAAACCTTTAACTCCATCTTGATATTGGGTAGTGTGATCAGCATATCTATTACACCCGTTATTATATAAGTCTAACACCCAAAAAGGGGAAATGTGATGTTCAAGCAAATTAAACAGCTTTTTTCGAGTATTGATCAGCAAGATTATGATATTGAACAACATGATTTAAAAACAGCGGTTGCCGCGTTATTAATTGAAGTAATGCGAGCGGATAATGATTTACAGGCAGATGAACAACATACGCTAAGTCTGACATTAAAAAAATATTTTGATTTAACTGATAAAGCAGTAGATGAGTTAACCGAACAAGCAAGCTCAAGTTTAGATGATGCCATTGATTATTTTCAATTTTCTAAGCAAATTAATAATCAATGCAGTGCACAGCAACGTATTGATATAGTTGAGCTACTTTGGCGCTTGGCATACGCGGATGGTGAACTTGATCCTCAAGAAGAGTACGTTATTCGTCGTGTTGCAAACTTGTTGTATGTTACCCATGAAGACTTTATTGCTGCAAAGCTTGCAGCAACAAAGTTATAGCCGCTGCTTATTTTAGCTTACTCGCTACGCTAACTAACTGCTGTGCAAGGCCGGCCACTTTTTCAGCGGTAGCGGGGTCGTTAATACGGCCATTTTCGTCTAATAAAGTATGAATAGCCGGTACTGCCAGTTGGTTAGCTAATACTAAGCTGCCAATGCCAGATAAAATATCACGCACGTGATTCAACCCACGTAAGCCGCCAAGTCCACCCGGTGATGCTGCATATAAAGCGGTTACTTTATTTGCAAATGCAGGCTCTGCACCTTGTTCGGTGCGCGACGCCCAATCAATGGCATTTTTTAACACTGCGGTGATAGAACCATTATATTCTGGGCTGGCCAGTAAAATACCATCTGCTGTGCGCAGCTTGTCTTTTAATTGTTGTACGCCGGCCGGTGTGCCTTGTGCTTCTAAATCTTCATCAAACATAGGTATGGCTAAGTCTGCGAGTTTGATCACTTCCACTTCAGCGCCACTTTCTAGTGCAAAACGAGCTGCTTCATTAATAAGTTTTTGATTAAAGCTGTCTTTACGTAAGCTACCTGCTAGGGCAATAATTTTTGGTGTAGTCATGAGCTGATCCTAATGTTGATTGTGTACAGCAGTGACTTTAACAAATAATTGCTTGCAGAAAAGCCAAATAAACGCAAAACTTGTGTGCGTATATGCACAATTTAAAAAGTGGTTACTATGGCAATTCAATTTGATGATTGGCAAGATCTTAAGGTTGCTTATGAGGTGGCGCGTTTAGGCACTTTAACTGCAGCTGCCGAAGCACTAGATATTCATCACAGTACGGTGCTCAGGCGAATAAATAACTTAGAGAAAAGCTTAGATGCGCGATTATTTCACCGACATGCTCGTGGCTACAAAGTCACAGAGATTGGCGCTAAGTTATTTACCACAGCACAAGCAATTAATGGTGAGCTAGAACGCTTACACAGTGACATAATTGCAGCAGATAGTACCTTACAAGGTAGCTTGTTACTTACCACTGTGAGTGGTTTTATAGATGTATTAAGTGAGGTATGTGAGCAGTTTCAGACCTTGCATCCGCAAGTGCAATTACAAGTGATTATGGATCAAAAGCGTTTGCGCTTAGACCATGGCCAAGCACATATCGCTGTAAGAGCAGGGCCCAGGCCGGATGAAGGTGATTATATTGCTCAGCATTTAGCGGCACTCTCGTCAGGATTTTATGCTTCAAAACATTACATAAATCGTTATGGCTTGCCACAAACGTTAGCACAACTCTCGGTGCATAATTTTGTATCAGGAGTCGCGGGTTATAATGGCAAAGTGCCTTATTTTGCGTGGGTTGATGAAAATATTCCCTCGTCGCAAGTTAAACTTAGAGTATCAGAAACCTCAGAGGCTACTCGCGCCATCGTTAAGGGGCTAGGGATTGGCGGATTACAACATGATGTTGCAGCGCAATACTCTGATTTAGTGCCTGTATTACCTAACGAACTAAGTTGGCCTACTGACTTATGGTTAGTGACGCACCATTTAGTGCATCGTACTGCGAAAGTGCAAGCGTTTAGTCAGTTATTAAAAACCTATTTTAAGCAGCGTAAATTAAGTTAAAAAAGCTACAACGACTTTTTTATAGAAATACCCAAGCGCTTGGCTAGCCGCGTTAAGTTAGCGCGGTCGACCTGTAAACTTCGCGCTGTGCTTGCCCAGTTATAATTATGTTGTTTAAGTTGCTGTATAATAAGCTGCTGAGTGTAAGTATCGGTGGCTTGTTTTAACGAAATGTTGTTTGTTAAAGGTGTGGTTGCAAGCTGGTTTGAGTGTTCAAGATCTAAGGTGTTAATAGCGCTTAAATTTAGCTCGCAATGCTCTGGCTCAATAGTAATAATTGGCTGCTGCCATTGATGCTGTTTAGCTTTTAATGCGGCGCGATTAATAACATGTTCCAGCTCTCTTACATTGCCAGGCCAGTCATATTTTTTTAGCAGTAATTGCGTTTCAATGCTGAGTTTTAGCTGTTTAATCGCAAGCTTGCGAGCTGTTTTTTCCAAAAAATAACCGGCTAATAAAATAACATCTTCATCACGGGCTTTTAAAGGCGCTACGCTTAACGGGTACACACTTAGGCGATGATATAAGTCGGCGCGAAATCGCCCCTGTTCTACTTCGTGTTTCAAGTCACGGTTAGTGGCTGCAATCACTCTAACATCAACATATTTAAGTTCGTCTTCACCAACGGTTTGTACTTCGCCACTTTGCAGTACCCGTAATAATTTACTTTGCATTGCCAGTGGTAGCTCGCCTATTTCATCCAAAAATAAGGTACCGCCATCGGCTAATTGAAACTTACCTTGGCGAGCATTTTGTGCCCCCGTAAAGGCGCCTTTTGCATGGCCAAAAAATTCACTTTCGGCGAGGTTTTCAGGCAGTGATGCACAATTTAAATGGATCAATGGCTGATCTTTGCGTGCTGAATGCAAGTGAATATTACGCGCCACCAACTCTTTGCCGACCCCAGTATCACCTAAAATTAATACACTAAAATTAGAGGCTGCAACCAGCTTTATTTCGTTTTTAAGGGTTTGTATTACTGGGCTTTGGCCAATAATTTCACCACCATCACGCTTGAGCGCCTCACGGTTTAACGCTTGTACTAATTCACTTGAGTGCTGGGCATGTTGTTTGTAATGGGCAAGCTCTAGGGCTGTTTTAAAGTGTGCGCTACACAAGGTTTGTAAGGTATTAAGCGTATCAGCGGTAATGCCGTCAAACGCATCAGCGTTTAGGCTATCAAAGGTCAAAATACCAAGCAGCGAATCTTTATCATAAAGCGGTAACCCTAAGCAGGCATGCACTGGAATATCACCCGTTTTAGCTAGTAGTAAGCCGTCATATGGGTCTGGGAGCGGGCAGTCATGTGCAAATTGCAGTGCCAAGCGGTGATTACAAATAGCATCAAGGCGAGGATGCTCTGCAATGTTAAAGCGCCTGCCTAAGCTATCAGGCATTAAACCTTTAATCGCTAAAGGCTTTAATTGCTCGCCTTGGCGAATTAACAAGGCGCTAGCATCACTTGGAATAACACGTTCAACTGTGGCTAAGAGCTGCTCAAAACTGTGGGCATGTAAGGTGCTTTGTGCAAGCTCCAAGGCAACTTGAGTCAGATTGAGTTGTTGGTTCATGTCAAAATGACCTGTTAGTGTATTTAATTGGTTTTTATAGTAGGTCATAAAGACTCTTTTTGTAAAGTGAAATTAAATAACGCGTTGAATTTAAGAGTTTTACTTAATTGGCATGGTCTGTGTAATAACAAAATAACGAAAGCAGTTATTGGAGTTGTTATGAGCAGTATTTTTTTAGGACAGGTTAATTATTCAGTGAAGTCTAATTCTCTGTATTACCGTGTGCTATCTCATGCAAATAAGATGCTATGTATTAGCTTATTGGGGGTGTTGATTACGCTGCTAATAAGTTATCCCTATGCAGGCTACTTTTCTATACCGGTACAAATTTTTGCACATATTAGCACGATTGTTCTCGCGGCTATTATCAAAGTGAGTTACGTACTGCGCTGTGTGGCACAGCATGGGCTGGGACAGGAGGTGCGCTAATGAAGCCCATAAACTTAGCCGAACCTATGCCAGCGCAGGTCGCATTTCATCAGGTATCACAATGGTCATTATGGATGTTGGCATTTAGACCCTTTTTTTTAGCTGGTGGATCACTAGCGTGTTTGTCTGTGGGTTATTGGTTACTTATTTTAAGTGGCGATGCACAGTGGTATTTAGTTATGCCTGCTAATTTGTGGCATGCACATGAAATGTTATTTGGTTTTGCGGGCGTGGTTGTGGCTGGCTTTTTACTTACTGCAGCACAAACATGGACCTGTGTTGCAAGTATTAACGGTAAACCATTGATGTGGCTTAGCCTAGTATGGCTTAGTGCACGGCTTAGTTTTTTTGTAGTTGTGCCTAGCATTGCTCAGTTTAATGTTTATGCGGTACTGATTTTACAAGTTGTTTGGTGGCTCTCGGTAATTATAGTGTTAGCTAGCATGTTGATAAAGGCGAGCAGTAAACGCAACTACTTGTTTTTATTTATTCTTTCATTTTTATGTACGCTCAATATGTTGTATTTAATACTAGTGCTAAAAAACCAAACGCAGCTAGCGCTTGTAATGGTTGATACCGCAGTACTGGTTATAAGCTTGTTGGTGGGGGTTGTGGCTGGACGTGTATTACCCTTTTTTACCGCCAAAGGGCTGGGCTTATCTAAGCAGGTACGCACACCAAACATAGATAAAGCTATTTTATACTTATCGGTATTGGCGATAGCATTATTTTTTATTAGTAAATTATTTTTCACTGTAATTAACCCGGCACTAGTTGTGATGAGTGCAGCGTTTTTGCATTTAGTTCGCGGTGTTTGCTGGTGGAACAAGCAAGTCCTAAAAGTCCCATTATTATGGTCGTTACACTTTGCGTATTTAGCTTTAGGTATAGGTTTAATGTTAGTGGCAATCAGTTTTTATAGCAGTGCAATACTGTTTAAAGACGCTCTGCATTTTATCACTATTGGTGGTATCGGCATGATGATTTTAGCCATGATGACACGGGTATCGCTAGGACATACCGGTCGCCCACTTAGTATTCCTGGTTTTATGAATCTTGCATTTGCATTGGTGTTTAGTGCCGCAATTATTCGTGCTTTTCTCCCGTCTTTTATTGGGCCACACCTAGCTTGGCAGATCAGTGCTGTGCTTTGGTTACTGGCCTTTTTATTATTTTTAATTCACTGCACTCCTATATTAACGCGGCGTCGTGTTGATGGGCGTCGTGGTTAGTTCACCCATAGGAAACCAAAATGTTATCTGAAAAAACTATTGAGATTGTAAAAAGTACAGCTCCATTACTTGCAGAAGCGGGCACAGCCGTCACCGATCATTTTTATAAGCGCATGTTTAGCCATAACCCGGAACTTAAACATATTTTTAATATGACTAACCAAGAAACGGGTCGTCAGCAATTTGCATTATTTAACGCCTTGGCTGCGTATGCGCAAAATATTGATAATTTAGCCGTGTTAAAAGAGGCATTAGCAAGAATTAACCATAAGCATACCAGCTTGAATATTTTACCCGAACACTACCCTATTGTTGGGGCGCATTTGATCGGCACACTTAAAGAGCTTATTCCTGAACAGTTTACAGCTGATGTTGAATACGCATGGCGAGAAGCTTATAACCTACTGGCTGATATTTGTATTACCGAAGAAGCAGCGTTGTATACACACAGTAAAAATAATCATGGTGGCTGGGTAGGTACACGGAAGTTTGAAATTACTCATAAACATGTTGAGTCTGAATTTGTAACCAGCTTTATCCTCACACCTTTAGACGGCAAAGCTGTTATTTCCCACAAGCCAGGACAATATCTTGGCATTAAAGTTAAGCCTGAGGGGGCAGAATATGAAGAGATCCGCCAGTATTCTATTTCGCAAAAGAGCAATGCTAAAAACTATCGTATTAGCGTTAAAAAAGAGTGCCAACCACAGCCTGGCGTGGTGTCTAACTATTTACACTCACTAGAGCAGGGCGCACGAGTAGAGCTATACCCACCAGCAGGTGATTTCTTTTTGAAAGATGCAACAAGCCCCGTTGTGCTTATTTCTGCAGGTGTTGGCCAAACCCCAATGATGGCTATGCTGCAAACGCTATTGAGCGACAATACTAATCAAGCGATTAGTTACTTACACGCGTGTGAAAATAGCTTGGAGTATTCATTTAAAGACTACCTAGCTCAGCAAACGGCTATGCATCCACAACTAAAAACCTTAACCTGGTTTAATCAAGGTGGTGGGGGATGTGATTACACAGGTCTTATGGATTTATCTGTGCTTGAAGCATCACTGCCTATTAGCGAAGGGGCATTTTATTTGTGTGGACCAGCTTCATTTATGGCTTATGTAAAAGGCCAACTACTTGACTTAGGTGTACAGAGCTCGAATATTCATTACGAAATATTTGGACCACACCAAGCATTATAAACATAAGTTACAGCTTTTTACTGTCGGTTTTTGCGGCATAAGCTTGTTGTTGCCACGCATTAAACAGCTTTTGTTGTTGATTTGATATTTTTAAACCATAAGTTTTTTGCATGTAAGCGTATGCATCGGCAATACGTTTACGTGCATAAACCGGAGGCTCTATAACGCGTTGTTTAAAATTAACCTTAACCTCACAGCGACCATATTGATTAGCATTTTGGGCTAACATGCCAAAGCGATAGTTTGAACGATCAGCGTTAATTTCACCGATTGCGGGAGCTAAATTGTTAATATCAGCTTCCATCATGCGAAACTTTGCACTTACTTTACGGCAATTTTTACGTCCACCATCTTGCCAGCATTGTAACTGATGACCGAACTCCCAAGCGGGTACAATATGTTCCCATTCTATTCGCAGAGCGCGTTGGTTCACGTTACCTGAACGGGTAAATGTGTTGCGTGGCACATAACCACAATGGGTTGCATCGGGTACTAACTTTTTGCCTTTACGTTTTATGTCGCAACCACAATAGATACTTTTTGCATTGGTTGGTAAGGTTTTAATTAAGTGTTTTTTAGCACTGGAAAAACGAGTAAATTGCTCAGCATTAATAGTAAAGCTGATAACGCAAAGCAATAACGCAAAAATAAAATGCGGCATATCCTATCACTTTAGTGAACTACAGGAGCCGCGATTTTAAAGAGAATAACCTAAATGGTAAATCAGTTTTCTGTACAACCTGCTTAAAAACTCAGGATAGCTTACGTTTTCTTGTTCTTAATCGGATGTTTTGCAGTAATAAAATAAAACCAGTAAAACTAAAAAACACACTGCTGGCAGCAAAGCTAATGAGTAACGGGTTGTTAAAATCCTCGCGCTCATCGTAATCCATAATGTGTAGCATCCAAAAGAAGTCAAACACTCGCCAAATATCACTGCGAACAGTAATCACTTTACCTGTGTCTGATGACAAATAGAGGGTGGTGTTAAATGTATCGTTAAATTTCACTTGCCATATATTTGTTTTATAACCGCTTTCTCGTGGGCCTGTAGCTAATAAAGCAGCGCTTACTCGTTGAGCATTAATAAGTAAGTGTGCGTGTGCATTAGCAATAATTTGCTGTCTATTAGGTGCTTTAAATGGTTGCCCAGTAATGCCATTAAAACTTTGTTGGCTACCGGCACTGGTTACAGTTATAAGTGGGGTGGATAAAAAATGCGTAAAGATTATTTTAGTCGGGTTGGTTACTTGGGATACGATATCATCAATTGATGCGATGTAGTCATGGCTTTTAAAGGGATTGGTTAGGGTGCGTGTTGCTAGGTGCTTACCATGTACTTTTTCAAGCGGAATAGCGCTCATAATTAAACCGCCAAGCAACCAAGCTAAAATTTGTAGCCCTAATAAGTAGCCCAACCATTTATGAAGTCTACGTGTTGGTTTAAATATTTTTTTCATAGGTGTTTATCTTATTACTTTTAATAAACATTTTACGCGAATGATAGGCAGGGTGAGTGCGACAAAATGTCGCACTAGTGCATTCAAATTGAGTTTCAGCACAATAGTGCTAATAGTAAGCTGCAATAACACCCTAAAATAAGAGTATTAACTGATAAAGTGTCTATTTATAGGGTGTTGATTTGGTATAACGGTAAAACTGCGTTAAAGTTTGCAAGGTAACCATTAGAGGATAAATACGAAACAATGTCGGAAATTCAATTTTTAAATGTAGATCTCGAGCTTGAGTCAAAGCAAGATATTAGCGTATTAGTTGCTGATTTAAAAAAGGTCGCAACCATTTTACATTATGATAAAGACGAATACCGCCAACTGGCACGCATCGAAGTAGCTGGTGAAATAACCACACCTGATAAAGCAATTAATCACTTATGTGAGCTAATTGAGTCGTGTTCACGCAATGCATTAAAGCAATGGTTAAGTTGTTCTCGTAGAACGTTTGATATGGGATTTGAGTCGGGTACGTCGCCAAAATGCTTTAATCAGGCCCTACATGCAGATACCTTGTTACGTATATCTGCAATTGGCGCAGGCATAGAAGTTACTATTTACCCTCTGGAAAAGTAATTTAACCTTTTCGTTCGACTACGGCTGCGGTCATTCTTGATACGCAGCAAAGCTCATTGCGGCTATTGGTTATTTTAATATCCCAAACCGAGCTGCGTTTACCTATATGATAAGCTTTTGCGGTAGCCGTTAATGTGCCGTTGCGTGACGCTTTTAAGTGACTGGCGCTGATCTCTTGCCCAACACAATAAAATCGACTGAAATCAACTACAAAGTTAGCGGCATAACTTGCTACGGTTTCAGCAAGGACCACATTGGCACCACCATGCACTATACCCATAGGGTTATGATGCTCTGGAATTGCCGGCATAGTGGCGACTAAGTAGTCATCTCCAATTTCACTGATTTCAATTCCCATGGTCTTCATGAGCGTGCCTTGGCCAGTGATCCCTTGATCTAATTGCTTACAAAACTCTAATGTAATTGGTTGATGCCAAATGCTCATACTCGCTCCTAAAAGAATGTTTAAAAATATAAAATTGAGCTCATATTAAGGTGAAATTTAAATCTTGTCGTGAGTGATAGCAAATAAAATTTTTTTAGCTTAATTTAAGCAGGTCGCCATACTACGACGCCTGCTTATGTAGCTTGCTTATTATTGGTAACTAGCAACCAGTTCTACATTATTATAAGCATCAAAGCCTTTGAGCATGACAGAGTAATTTCCACTGCGAGTATCACTGCAGCTCTCACTATTGCCATTTCTATATGGGCGACAATCAAAATTATTTGTGGATGCCGTTTCGTTAAATTTTACATATATATCAGCATCACCACTACCACCTGATGTTCTAAAAGTAACTTGTGTTGCTTCACTTGGTACTGCAAATGTAAATAATTTTTCGCTATTCTTTGCGCCATTAACCATAATTGCTTGATTATTTTGGAGCACATTGTCACCAGGAATTGGGGGGGTTGAAGATCTAAAGTTTGCAATAATAGGGTTAGTTAAGTTTAACACTCTGGCATTGTCATGTTCTGCCGAAGTCCCCATTACATCTCCATTGTATGATTTATTAGGGTTCGACCAGTAATTAATACGTGTACAATTACCTGGACAATTATATGCCATCACTGAGCGCCATTGCGATTGAGGTTGCTGGTAACCATGTCCAAATGAATAAGGAGTTGTTGAAGGATCGTTTTCTGGATTATGGCGAGCGCCTTGTAAGTGCCCAATCTCATGACCAAAGGAATAGTAGCCTGTCGCACAATCATAATCGACCATAGCAAAAGCGCTTTGAGCATTAGCACCAATGGCTTTGGCCTGGCCACAGTAACCATTGACATCATTTACTAATATAACTACATCTGCACCGAATTGATCGCGTAATGTATGTGCTTCATCCATATAACCATCGTTCTTAGCTGCTAAACGATTTAAATCAGTACCTGAGTTTGCAGCTTCAGTATAATTAATTTGGCTCATGTGGGCTATGCTAACAACTGCGTTGACGCCTGAGTTTTGATAACCTTGGTTGGTTTCAACAATCGCAAGATCAATTAAGCTATTTATATCCCCTGATTTTTGAGCTGCTGCTGGGGTATATAAAACTAATAAACTAATATTACTTTGCGTTTCGTTAGCCATTACCGATTGAGTGTTTTGAGCTGTTAAAATTTGTTCACTCATAAACTCCAAGTTATTAGACTGTTTATATTCGGGAGCATGTTCAGCTGGCTGCTTTTGGGGATCTAATTCAATGAAATTATGACCAGAGTGCTTATTTGGTTGTAATTTATATATCTGTTCACCTACTTTTACAGTACCCGAAATGCCTTTTGCAGATTTAATAAGTGTTATTTCGTCATCTTCTAAACTTTTACCAATCCAAATTAAGCTTCCCGTTGCTGACAAACTTGTTGAACTTTTTATAAATTCAATGTCGTTACCTTTAACAGGTAAAAGAAAGGTATTTGTGCTATTTGTGAGCTCAAAAAGAGGCTGGCCAAACTGTAATTGATTACTTGTTTGTGTGGCCACGCTTTGTGACTCATTAATATATTGCACTTCAAAAAGCGGAACTTGAGCTTGTGTATAGCCGCTGAATAGGAGCCCAATGAATAAAGGTGAGTATTTTTTCATTTCATAGTCCTTTTATATTTGTTTTGTCCACATAAAGTGTACACGCTAATATTTTTATTTCAATTAATTAACATTGCCAGCTATTAAAATTAACTATTGTTGTAAATTTTAAGATACATTTTTTATTTTTACTGTTGATTGGTTGCTTTAATCAGTGCAAAAATAATTTTTAGTAGTTATGAGCGGGTTATATCCTTAATGCGATAAGCTAATTATTATCAGTGGAACTAACTTAATTTATATTTGCGATCTTAAAATAACTGTATATACTCACAGTTAATTGTACTGTATGGAAAACCAGTTGTATGCGACCATTAACGAAACGCCAAGCGCAAATACTCGAACTTATCAAAGTGTTTATTAAAGACACTGGTATGCCTCCTACACGTGCCGAGATTGCACAAACACTGGGTTTTAAAAGTGCAAATGCTGCAGAAGAACATTTAAAAGCACTGGCTAAAAAAGGTGTGATTAAAATGAAGCCGGGCGCGAGTCGGGGTATTCAGCTTGTTGAAGAAGAAGAGCCAGAGCAACTGGGCTTACCTTTAATTGGTCGAGTTGCTGCGGGTGAGCCAATATTGGCGCAACAGCATGTAGAAAGCCACTGTAAAATTGACCCTTTAATGTTTAAACCTGCGGCCGATTTTTTACTGCGTGTTAACGGCATGAGTATGAAAGATATTGGCATTATGGATGGCGACTTACTCGCTGTACATAAAACTCAAGTAGCTGAAAATGGTCAGGTTGTTGTTGCTCGAGTGGATGATGATGTTACGGTTAAACGTCTAGAAAAAGCCGGCAGAAAAGTATTACTGCATGCTGAAAATGACGAGTTTTCAGCTATTGAAGTAGACTTGGAAAATGAATCTTTCAATATTGAAGGTTTAGCGGTGGGTGTTATTCGTAACGCTGATTGGATGTGATAGTTAAGCATAACCTAGCGCTTAATATTGATTAGGCGCTGTTTTTACATGCATTATTTTTGTACGATATTGCTTGTGAATCGCTTTTTGTTATTTTTAAAAATCGCTAAATATTTTATAAATAAACAAATTTTTCTAATTATTTTAAATCATAAAATTTTATATTTTTTCCGCTGTTATTCAAGCTACCCCTTACTAACCCTGACTTTGGGATTAATTACCTCATTAATTGCTATTTTCTTTGCTGCACTTTTTTAAGTAACCTCTTGTTTATTTTTCATGCTCACCTTGCTTATTGTTTATTTTTTAACTAGTTATTAAAGAGCTGGAATAAAAATAACTCACAGCCTAATCGTTTTGAGCACACACATTTAGTAACTCCAGCACCCTTATAAAAAATAAAAATAACGAATGGGCGTTTAAGCCGTATGCCTCTTCGCTTTGCGTCAGCAATAGCATCAAAGGAGCCGTCACATGGGTAAGCTGAGTTCTTCCTTGTGGCTTATATTGTTAGTTTTTTCGCAAAATGTGCTTGCTAATAGCCAATATAATATGCGTAAAGGCGTAACTGATATAAGTAATAATGTATACCAACTGCACATGACCATATTTTTAATATGTTGTGTGATTGGGGTGATCGTGTTTGCCATTATGTTTTGGGCACTCATCCATCATCGCAAGTCTAAAGGGGCTGTCCCTGCCCAGTTTCATGAAAGTACCAAAGTAGAAATACTCTGGACTGCTATTCCTTTTGTCATCTTAATTGTTATGGCCATTCCTGCGACTAAAACGTTAATTGCCATGGAGGATGCCAGCAAAGCTGATATCACCATAAAAATTACTGGATCACAGTGGAAGTGGCATTACGAGTATATGGGGGAAGACGTTGAGTTTTATTCAATGTTAGCGACTCCTCAAAATGAAATAACGAATCTTGCCGATAAAAACCCGAATTATTTACTCGAAGTAGATAAGCCGCTGGTGCTACCGATTAATCAAAAAGTACGTTTTTTAATGACTTCAGATGATGTAATCCACTCATGGTGGGTACCTGATTTTGCAGTTAAAAAAGATGCAAACCCTGGCTTTATTAACGAAACATGGACCAATATTAATGAAGTAGGTACTTACCGCGGGCAGTGTGCAGAGCTGTGTGGTAAAGATCATGGCTTCATGCCTGTTGTGGTAGAAGCAAAAACAGAAGAAGACTTCAAAACGTGGTTGGCAGAAGCTAAACAAGCTAAACAAAAAGCGGCTGAAGCAGACGCTGCGTTATTAGATCAAGTGGTACCAAAAGAGGAGCTGATGGCTCTTGGTGAGCAAGTTTATATGGCGAGCTGTGCAGCGTGTCATCAACCTACAGGTTTAGGTTTGCCGGGTGTTTTTCCAGCACTTAAAGGCAGCCCAATAGTTATAGGTGATATCAAAGGTCATATCGATATCTTACTTCATGGTAAACCAGGTACAGCGATGCAGTCTTTCGCAAAGCAATTATCTATTAAGCAGATAGCAGCCGTTATTACTTATAAGCGTAACGCATGGGGTAATGACACCGGAGAGGTAATTCAACCAAGCGAAATACAAGCGGCACTGGATGCTGATGGGGAGGCTAAATAATGAGTAGCATTGCAGAACAACCTAATTCCAATGAGGCTCATCATGGCCATCAACCTTCAACAGGCTTTAAGCGCTGGTTATTTACAACCAACCATAAAGATATCGGAAGCTTATATTTAATTTTTTCTCTCACCATGTTTTTGATTGGTGGAGCAATGGCCATGGTTATTCGGGCTGAGTTATTTCAGCCGGGTTTACAATTGGTTGATCCTCACTTTTTTAATCAAATGACCACAGTGCACGGCTTAATCATGGTGTTTGGTGCAGTAATGCCTGCATTTACTGGATTGGCAAACTGGATGATTCCGTTAATGATTGGTGCGCCAGATATGGCATTACCGAGAATGAACAACTGGAGCTTCTGGATTTTACCATTTGCGTTTTTGATTTTGTTAGCGTCATTGTTTATGCCTGGTGGTGGCCCTGCATTTGGGTGGACCTTTTACGCTCCGCTTTCCACCACTTATAGTAACGATAACACAGCAATGTTTGTATTTGCGGTACATATAATGGGTATCAGTTCGATTATGGGTGCCATTAATGTGGTGGTCACCATAGTGAATATGCGCGCTCCGGGGATGACGTGGATGAAACTGCCGTTATTTGTGTGGACATGGTTGATCACGGCTTTTTTACTTATTGCGGTTATGCCGGTACTTGCTGGTGCAGTTACTATGGTACTCACCGATAAATACTTTGCGACCAGCTTCTTTGATGCCGCTGGTGGTGGTGATCCGGTAATGTTCCAGCATATTTTTTGGTTTTTTGGTCATCCTGAAGTTTATATTATGATTTTGCCTGCCTTTGGCATTATCTCTACGATTGTGCCTACTTTTTCACGTAAAAAACTATTTGGTTATGCTTCTATGGTGTACGCCACTTCCTCGATTGCCTTATTGAGCTTTATTGTGTGGGCGCATCACATGTTTACCACAGGTATGCCCGTGGCGGGTGAGTTGTTTTTTATGTACGCGACTATGTTGATATCGGTACCTACCGGCGTAAAAGTATTTAACTGGGTAGCAACTATGTGGCGTGGCTCTATTAGCTTTGAAGTGCCCATGCTGTTTAGTATCGCATTTATTGTGCTGTTTACTTTAGGTGGCTTTTCGGGATTGATGTTGGCGATCACACCTGCTGATTTTCAATACCACGACACCTACTTTGTAGTTGCACACTTCCATTATGTGCTGGTGACGGGCGCGGTATTTTCTATTATGGCGGGGGCTTATTATTGGTTGCCAAAGTGGACCGGAAATATGTTCAATATTACCTTAGCAAAATGGCATTTTTGGTTGTCCTTGGTAAGTGTAAATGTGCTGTTTTTCCCAATGCATTTTGTGGGGTTAGCCGGTATGCCACGTCGAATTCCAGATTATGCACTGCAGTTTGCTGACTTTAACGCCATTATTAGTATAGGTGGGTTTGCCTTTGGTTTATCGCAATTACTGTTCGTTGTTGTTGTGTATAAATGTGCAAAAGGGGGCGATAAAGTGCCTGCAAAAGTTTGGGATGGGGCAGAAGGGCTTGAATGGGAAGTTGATTCACCAGCGCCATATCATACGTTCTCAACGCCGCCGGACATTAAATAATGACTCACTTGCCGTTATTAAAAAAGCTGGTGGTTATTTGCATTGCAATGTTTGCTTTTGCATTTGCCATGGTACCTATATATGACGTGTTTTGCGATATAACCGGGCTTAATGGTAAGCCCTCGCTAGAACAAGCACAGCAAAGTACCTTGGTTACTGAGAATAGAGAAGTTAGCGTTAGTTTTACCACCCATGCCCAAAGTGGTGCGCCTTTTGAGGTTAAATCTAAAGAATACAGTGTAGATGTAAAACCAGGGGCCATGCGTGAGGTTATGTTTAGCGCTAAAAACAACAGTAATGAAGACAAAGTGATGCAAGCGATACCCTCGGTAGCGCCGGGTAAAGCGGCTAAGTATTTACACAAAATAGCGTGTTTTTGCTTTGACCAGCAACCTTTGAAGGCTGGCGAGGAGTTAGAGTTTAAATTACTTTTTTATGTTGATACTGAGTTACCTAGTGATGTGGAGGAGTTAACTCTGTCTTATACCGTATTTGATATTAGCGAGAAGTTAGTAGCCAGTAATAACTAGCTTATAAAACTAGTGAAAAACTAGGAGCAAATGAAATGAATCAAAAATATGAACATTATTACGTACCTGATCAAAGCCCGTGGCCAATAGTTGGCGCGGTGGCGCTATTTTTTATTGCGGTAGGGGCAGCCTTAACAGTTATGGATATGGGTAAAGAGGGAGGCAGTGGTGTTTACTTACTGTATGTGGGTATTGCCGTATTGCTTTATATGCTGTTTAGCTGGTTTAAAAATGTGATTGAAGAGTCGCATCAAGGTTTATATTCTGCACAAATGGATCGCTCATTTAGACAAGGAATGAGCTGGTTTATTTTTTCAGAAGTCATGTTTTTTATGGCCTTTTTTGGGGCCCTTTTTTATGCCCGCATGTTTTCTGTGCCTTGGCTTGGAGGCGCCGATAACAACACCATGACTAACGAAGTGTTATGGCCTACTTTTGAGGCTGTGTGGCCATTGTTAAATACCCCAGGGGGCACCTCTACGCAAGCAATGGGCTGGCAAGGGTTACCACTGATAAATACCCTTATTTTATTAGCGTCGTCGGTAACTCTGCATTTTGCTCATGTAGCGATGGAAAATAACAAACGTACTCCACTTAAGGTGTTTTTAGGCGTAACTATTTTGCTGGGAGTATGCTTTTTAGGGCTCCAAGTAGAAGAATATATTTATGCTTATAATGACCTTAATTTAACCCTTGATGCGGGAATTTACGGTAATACCTTCTTTTTGCTAACCGGTTTTCACGGTATGCATGTCACCTTAGGTACCATTATTTTATTAATCGTTTTCCTACGGATTTTAAAAGGCCACTTTACAAAAAATAAGCACTTCGCGTTTCAAGCTGCGGCGTGGTACTGGCATTTTGTTGATGTTGTTTGGCTATGTTTGTTTGTTTTTGTATATGTACTGTAGTGGGCAAAGGTGATTGATTTGCCGTAATTAAACCGAGCTTTAGTGCGGCAATTACCATCACTAATACCACAACAGAAAATAACACCCGACGCCCTAAAAAGTGAGACATGGGGCGTCCATTGGTTTTTCCCGACACCATAATAAATAAAGCACGAAATAAATTAAACAATATAAATAATAACAGTAGAACAATAATAATTTTAATAATCACTGGATTTACCCTATGCAGTTAGTTGTATTTAACAAACAAAAGCTTAGCTCAATAATCACAGTTTGCCTGGTTGTTATTGTGGTATTAGTTTGTATGCGTTTAGGGTTTTGGCAATTACAGCGCGCAGATCAAAAGCAACAACAGCTTAATGCCATTGAAAATATTCAACAGCAAGGAGTTATGAGCTGGGCACAGTTGCAACAACTGCCAAAAGAGTGGAATAAAACCGGGGTATTAGTTTCGTTGAGTGGTTATTTTGATACCAATAATTATTGGCTGCTCGATAACCAAATTTATAATGGTCAGGTTGGTTACGACTTACTGACATTATTAAAATTACCTGATGAGTCGCGCTTTTTATTAGTTAATTTAGGTTGGGTAAAAGCTGGCCGCTCAAGAGAAATCCTACCAAACGTGACAATACCTAGTGGTAAATTTACGTTAACGGCACAAATTAAAGAAGATAATTTAAGTGGCTTTACCTTAGCTAATAGCAATACTCAGTCAGATTTAGCTAAACGAATTCAAATCATTGATCTGCAATCACTCAGTAGCCAATCTCAGCGAACTTTAGTGGATTTTATGGCCTATCGCCAAGGCGGTGAAGATGAGATTGCTGCTCCCCATTATGAAGCTGTTGTGATGAGTCCAGAAAAACACTATGCCTACTCAGTGCAGTGGTTTTTAATTGCGATTGCCTGTGTGGTAGTTGCTATTTTTGCAAGCAAGAAGAGGATAGATAATGAAAAATAAACCCCTGTTGCTCTTTGTTGTATGCTGCGCTATCCCTTTAGTGCTGGCTTACAGCGCGTTAAAACTTGATTGGCTACCTACAGCAATTACTAACCACGGTGAATTTTTAGAGCGTGAAATTAAGCTAGACAATTGGCAGCAGCATAATCCAAAACAATGGACTATTGCTTTAAATTATTCAGCACAATGCGAAGAGTCTTGCTCAGAGCAGCTCGCCGCTTTAGATAATTTATATGTTGCCCTTGGCAAAAATCAACACAAAGTAGATATGGCGATAATGGGGAGACCCAAAGCTGCGAAGCCGCATTGGCATATGATTGCTGAACAACAGCAGTTAAAACCCGCGAGTTTGTATTTAATCGACCATATGGGACTGATTGTGTTGGAATATCCATTTAACCCTCAACCACAAGAAAACCGTTTGATACAAAAGGGATTATTGAAAGATCTAAAAAAATTACTTAATTACTCTCGATCAAGCTAAGTAGAGGCTGCTATGTATAAAAATTATAAAAATTTGGTATTAGCAACGAGTTTATTCGCACTAATTGTGGTAGCTCTAGGCGCATATACGCGCTTAAGTGACGCAGGGCTTGGTTGCCCCGATTGGCCTGGTTGTTATGGCTTTTTAACCGTACCAAAACATGAGGCCGAGATTGCGAAAGCGATTCAGAGCTACCCCGACATGATATTTGAAACAGCAAAAGCATGGAAAGAAATGATTCATCGCTATTTTGCTGGCACGCTCGGAGTATTAATTTTAGTGTTGTTTATTTTGGCTTTTGTAAAACGCCAGTATCCAACTACGCCTGTAAAATTACCGATGCTACTGCTTTTACTTGTTATTTTTCAGGCCGCACTGGGTATGTGGACGGTGACTATGAACCTGCAGCCGCTTATTGTGATGGGGCATTTACTCGGAGGGTTTAGTATTTTGGCGTTATTAACGTTGTTGTACTTACGGCTGACTAGCCAGCCAATTACGGGGGGGGACGCAGGTGCAAAACCTCACTTTAAACTAAGCTTGGTGGCGCTCACGGTACTTATTTTACAAATCGCCTTAGGTGGCTGGTTAGCGGCTAATTATGCCGCGCCACATTGTAATGGTTTGCCGCTATGTAGTTATGCTCAGCCATTTTCGCTCAGTAGTGTTTTTCAGCTACCGTTAGAGCACAGTAATTATGAGTTTGGCGTGTTGTCACAACAAGCGCGTATGTCTATTCATTTACTGCATCGTATGTGGGCACTGGTCACTTGTATTGTGTTGGCACTTGTTATGTGGCGTATATATAGCCATGCCTATTCACAAAAAATTAAAAGCTGCACAGTGAGTGTATTGGTAGCGTTATTTTGCCAGATAGCGTTGGGGTTAGCAGTTGTGTACTTTCACTTCCCAATTAGTGTTGCGCTGGCGCATAATTTAATGGCTGCCATACTGTTATTAACTATGGTTAGGTTATGTTATTACCTAAAAGTACGTACTTAAAGGGGAATCGTTATGGCACTTACAATTAACAAAAAAGCAATGCAGCCCGTTTATAGCCCATCGTTATTGACTAAAAGTTATCATTTAATCCAAGATTATTTGGCAATCAGTAAATTTAAAGTAGTGGCTATGCTGGTGTTAACGGCATGGGTGGGCTTAGCCCTCGCCCCTGACGTTGGCAGAGGTGTTGGGGTTCAGTTCATAAGTTTATTAGGGATTGGTTTACTCTCTGCGGCAGCTGCCGTTATCAATCATGTGGTTGATAGTGAAATTGATAGTAAAATGGCACGTACACGCCACCGCCCAGTCGCCAAAGGGCGCTTAAGTAAATTACACGCATTGAGTTTTGCTGCTGTTATTGGCGTGGCAGGGTTTATTATGTTGATGTTGTGGGCAAATACACTCACTGCCATACTTACATTATTTGCACTTGTAGGTTACGCATTTATTTATACGTCGTTTTTAAAACGCGCCACGCCACAAAATATAGTGATTGGTGGTTTGGCTGGCGCCATGCCTCCTTTACTTGGTTGGGTGTCTGAAACCAATCAAATGGCAGCCGCTCCTTGGTTGTTGGTTATGATTATATTCACATGGACTCCTCCGCACTTCTGGGCGTTAGCCATCGCGCGCAAAAGTGATTACGAACGCGCTAAAATCCCTATGTTACCTGTGACCCATGGAATCGAATTTTGTAAAACCTGTGTGCTCGCATACTCAGTGCTATTAGCCATTGTGTGCGTATTACCTTACTTGATAGGTATGTCGGGGCTTATTTATTTAAGCGGAGCATGTATTCTTAATATAATTTTTATATACAAAGCAATTAACTTAAAATTTGCCGCTAAAGAAGACACCGCAATGGATTTATTTCGTTTTTCGATTGTTCATTTAATGATACTCTTTGTTATCTTATTTATAGATAAATGGCTAGTTATATGAAGCAGTTATGGTGTGGGTTAATTGTTTTTTCGGTGCTTTTTTTATCGGCATGTGGTGATAAAAAAAGTTTACAGGATCTTGATGCATTAGTGTACGAAACAGCAAAACCGTTATCTGATTTTTCGTTGAATGATCAACAGGGGGAGTTAGTAACCAAACAGCAGTTTTTGGGTCAATGGAACTTAGTTTTTCTAGGCTACACAAGCTGCCCTGATATTTGTCCAATGACGCTTGCTAAGCTCAACAATGTCTATAAAAACTTACAAGCTAATTATCCCCTGCAGGTGTGGTTTATATCTGTTGATCCTAAACGAGATATTGCTCAAAGGCGTAAAGAGTACATAGATTATTTTAACCCTGACTTTTTAGCTGTATCTGGGGAGCATAAAGACCTATTTCCATTTGTACGTGAGTTGGGATTAATTTATGCAATTAGTGATAGTGATGAATCTGACTACGCGGTGGATCATAGTGCATCGGTTGCACTTGTTGATGGCAGTGGCGCACTAAGAGCTATTTTTAAGCCTGAATTTAAACAAGGAGATGTGCCTTTGGTTAATACTACAAAATTAACGGCAGAATTTATTGAAATTGCAGATTTTTACAAAAACTAGCTTTTAATGACTTAACGATTTTAGAGGGGCTTTGTGCCCCTTTTTACGTTTTTTAACAGCTAATTTTAATTAATTAGTTATTTTTTAGTCGTTTTTATGGCGTTTTCATTATCTCGGTCTAAGCTTTTGGTATGGATCGAGTTGATAAGGAAAAGCTTAAAAATGCTTAAACTACCAAATGAACTTTCAATTGTTCAAGTTGACGTTTTACATCAAGATTTATTAAGCGAACTTAATAACAGCCGAGATATTTGTCTGGATATTAGCGATGTTATGTCTGCTGATACCGCCTCGGTTCAACTTCTTTGTGCCCTACAAAAACACCTTCTTACTATTAATCAAAAAATTGCCTGGGTTGGCAGCAGTGACGCATTAAAAAATGTCATTGAACAACTCGGTTTAAGTGAATATTTAGCTTCAGAAAGTACTAACTAGAGGTTTATATGAAAAGAATTTTAGCTGTCGATGATTCTGCATCAATGCGCCAAATGGTGAGCTTTACGTTAAAAACAGCAGGGTTTGATGTTACCGAAGCCAAAGATGGCAGCGAGGCATTAGCCATTGCCAAGCAACAAGGTTTTGATGCAGTTATTTCTGATGTAAACATGCCAATTATGGATGGGATCACGCTTATTAGAGAGCTAAGAGGGCTACCAGATTACAAGTTTACACCGCTGCTTATGTTAACTACAGAGTCGGGGATGGATAAAAAAGTAGAAGGTAAAGCTGCAGGGGCAACAGGATGGATTGTAAAACCTTTTAATCCAGATCAGCTATTAGCCGTGCTAAAAAAAGTAATCCGTTAACTTAGGAGTGCACTGTGAGTATTGATTTAAGCCAGTTTTTTGAAGTGTTCTTTGAAGAGAGTTTTGAAGGCCTCGATATCATGGAGACTGAATTACTCAACTTAGTGCCAGGCGAAGAAGACTTAGAAACCATTAATACTATATTTAGAGCTGCTCATTCAATAAAAGGGGGCAGTGCTACTTTTGGATTTAACTCAATTGCAAATTTTACCCATGTATTAGAAACATTATTGGATCAAATTCGTGAAGGTGAGCGCAATATAACTAGCGAGCACATTAATTTATTACTTAAATCAGTGGATTGCTTAAGGGCTTTGCTAAGTTCGCTAAAGGTACAGGAAGAACCAGATTTAGCCCAAGCAGATACTTTACGAGAGCAGTTCGAGAAATTACTAGGTATGCCAGCTGGTGAAGAACAAGGTGAAGAAACACATCATGAACAGGTTATAGTTAATACTTACCAGATTGATTTTAAGCCACATTTTCATCTATTTAAAACCGGTAATGAACCTTTGTTTATGATCAGCGAATTAGCCGAGCTTGGTGAGTTAGAAGTACAGGTATTCACCGATGCCATACCTGATATTAAAGAATTATCCAGCGATGAGTGCTTTTTATATTGGCGGTTTTTCTTAAACACTGAGCGAGATGAGCAAGCCATTAAAGAGATTTTTGAATGGGTTGAAGATGATGCAGATATTAAAATTGAGCTATGCGGTGGCTTATTTAATGATGCTAAAGCCGGATCAGAAGAAGTAATTAACGAATCGGCTGTTGTGGAGGAAGCTCCCCAAATTGCTGAGCAACCCAAAGCAAATAAAGCAAAGGCAGTTGCCAATGCGCCCAGCGCAAAAGCTGCACCAGAATCAACCTCTATTCGAGTTGGTATCGATAAGGTTGACTCATTAATTAATATGGTGGGCGAGTTGGTTATTACCCAAGCAATGTTAAATCAGCTTAGCGAACAGGAAATGACAGCTACTGCAGTAACCTCGCTTCAAGAGGGATTAGCACAACTAGCGCATAATACTCGAGACTTACAAGAAAACGTGATGCGTATTCGTATGCTGCCAATTAATTTTGTGTTTAGTCGCTTTCCACGTTTGGTGCGTGATATTGCTCAAAAGCTCAATAAAGAGGTGGAGCTAAAGCTGATCGGAGAGCAAACCGAGTTAGATAAAACTGTGATGGAAAAAATATCTGATCCTATGGTGCATTTAGTAAGAAACTCACTGGATCATGGTATTGAAACTGTTGAAAAGCGTATTGCAGCAGGTAAAGATCCTGTGGGTAAGGTTACATTAAATGCTTTTCATCAGGGAGGAAATATCGTCATTGAAATTATGGACGATGGCCAAGGCCTTAACACCCAAAAGATTAAAGAAAAAGCGATTGCCAACGAACTTATTGCTAGCGATAGCGAGTTAACAGATGATGAAATTAACGAACTTATATTCATGCCAGGGTTTTCTACTGCTGATGAAGTAAGTGACTTATCTGGCCGGGGTGTGGGTATGGACGTGGTGAAACGCAATATCCAATCATTAAATGGCTCGGTAGAAGTGACATCCGCTGCTGGAATTGGTTCTACCTTTACTATTCGGCTGCCGCTTACTTTGGCTATTTTAGATGGGCAATTGGTTAAAGTAGCCAAGCATACTTACATTATTCCACTGATCTCGATTGTAGAATCGCTGCAAATTGATATTGCAAAAGTAAGCCGTGTTGGAAAAGACCTAGATGTCCTCAGATTACGTGATGAATACATTCCTATTCTGCGTTTATACGAGATTTTTAACCATCAAGATGCGATTGAATCATTAGATAAGACCTTATTGGTTGTGGTGGAAAACGACAATCAAAAAGTAGGAGTGCTCGTTGATGATTTACTTTCACAACAACAGGTGGTTATAAAAAGCTTAGAGGCTAATTACCACAAAGTGGACGGAGTTTCTGGGGCAACTATTTTAGGTGATGGTCGCGTTTCGTTAATTTTAGATATTAGCGGTTTGATTAAGCTTTCAGGGTTAAAAAAGCCTGGCAGCCAAGCATTGAGTATTGAGCCATCGGCTACTCTGGAGGATTCATGTTCTCTGAATCAATAGCATTAAATAGCAATATTGAGCTACAGCGCAAAGAGGGGATTAAGCAGTTTCTTACCTTTATTATGGCTGAAGAAGAATACGGAGTAGATATATTAACGGTGCAAGAAATCCGCAGCTGGGAAGACATAACCGCACTGCCAAATGCCCCTGAATACGTAAAAGGCGTTATTAATCTACGCGGCACGATAGTTCCCATTATTGATTTGAGGTTACGTTTTGGTTTACCCACAATTGCCTATGGGCCGTTAACAGTAGTGATTATTGTAAAAGTAGAGTTTGAACAAGAAAGTAAAGTAATGGGTATTACGGTAGATGCAGTGGCTGATGTTTATAGTATTGCAGAGCAAGATGCTAAAGCTGTGCCGAGTTTAACCCAAACCAATGAAAGTGAATATGTAGCAGGGTTAGTCAATGTAGGCGAAAAAATGGTCGCCCTAATTGATTTGCCAGCAACCATGGATATTTAGCGGTAACAGTAACTAAATAAAGTAAATAACTTAAAGGTGGTGATAAGCATGGGATGGTTTAGTAATTCAAAACAGTCTAAATCAAGCAATGATTTGATCATAAATGCATTGCATAAATCATTAGCAATAATTGAATTTGAGCCTAATGGAAGAATAATTACTGCCAATGTTAATTTTCTTCGTGTAATGGATTACTCACTTGCTGAAATTCAAGGTCAGCACCACTCTTTATTTGTTAGTCCTAGCGAAGCGGAAAGCGATGAGTACCATCAGTTTTGGCAGCGATTGAGCGCGGGTGAATTTATTTCAGATGAATTTAAGCGGTTTGGAAAAAATGGTAAAGAAGTATGGATACAAGCCACGTATAACCCTGTTATAGACTCTCAGGGGCAAGTAATTAAAGTGATTAAGTTTGCTACTGAGATCACTTTGCAAAAATTAAAGGCAGCCGAAGCAGCTGGACAAGTTGCAGCAATACATAAATCGCAAGCGGTAATCGAGTTTGACTTAGATGGCACAGTGATTAATGCCAACGAGAACTTTTTAGCCACGTTTGGCTACCAACTGAATGAAATACAGGGTAAGCACCACCGTTTATTTGTTGCACCTGAATATGCAAATAGTGCGGATTATCAAACTTTTTGGGCCAAACTGGGGAGAGGTGAATACGACCGAGGTGAGTATTTACGATTTGATAAACAAGGCCGTGAAATTTGGATTAATGCTTCTTATAATCCCATTTATGATATGGACGGAAAATTAATAAAAATCATAAAATACGCAACGGACATTAGCGAACAAAAAGAACTAGAAAAAACCTCTAAAAAAACTGCCGATTTAGCCAGCGCCTTAAAAGTATGCCAAGCCGGTGTAATGATAACTGATAATAATCTAAATATTATATTCATGAATGATTGCGTTAAAGTAATGTTTGAAGCACGTGCCAATGAGTTAAAAACGTCATTACCAAGCTTTTCGGTGGCAGAATTAATGGGGGCAAAAGTTAGCTATTTCCATAAAGATTTAGCGGATAAACAAGCATCATTAAAAAATCTAGATGAGCCTTATCAAATAACCCTAAAATTAGCTGGTCTTATTTTTGATCTCACTGCTTCTCCTTGGGTAAATCAAGACGGTATATGTTTAGGCACTATTATCGAGTGGCAAGATATTACTGATGAAGTATTTAAGGCCGATGCAGAGCGTGCCAGAGCACAGGAGAACTTACGTGTTCGCCGAGCGTTAGACACTGTAGCAACAAACACTATGATTGCAGATGCATCGAATGTGATTGTTTATATGAATGACGCGGTGAAAAATATGATGAGCAATGCTCAAAATGATATACGCATTGATTTACCTAACTTTGATAGCAAAAATCTACTGAATCAAAATATTGATATTTTTCATAAAAATCCAGCCCATCAGCAAAATATGTTGGCTAAGTTAACGGATACCTACAACACTGAAATTAAAGTGGGAGGCAGAACCTTTGGCTTAGTTGCTAACCCAATTATTACGCCAGACGATGAGCGAATTGGAACTGTAGTTGAATGGGAAGACAGAACAGCAGAAGTAGCCATAGAAAAAGAGGTTGCTCAGCTGGTCAGTGCCGCAAGTAAAGGAGAGTTAAATAGCCGTGTGGTTGAGCAAGGAAAGGATGGCTTTTTCCTACGTTTAGCTCAAGGTCTTAATAGTTTAGTTAAAGTGGTTGACGAAGCGGTAACTGATACTGGCAATATGCTTGATGCCATGGCTACTGGTGATTTATCTAAACGGATCGAAAAACAGTATCACGGCTCGTTTGAAAAACTGAAAACAGATGCAAATGCGACAGCAGATAAGCTAACTGAGGTTATTAATCGAATTAACACATCAGCCACTTTGGTGGCCAGTGGAGCAGAAGAGATTTCACAAGGTAATGCTGATCTAAGTCAGCGCACAGAGGAGCAAGCATCATCATTAGAGGAGACGGCTTCTAGTATGGAAGAGATGACCAGTACGGTTCGTCAAAATGCTGATAATGCCAAGGTGGCTAATGACTTAGCTGAAGAAACCTGTGATAAAGCAGTTCAAGGTGGCGAGGTTGTGAATAAGGCCGTAACCAGTATGTCTGCAATTAATGAATCGAGTAAAAAAATTGCTGACATCATAGGTGTAATAGACGAAATAGCATTCCAAACAAACCTACTAGCTCTCAATGCTGCTGTAGAAGCTGCAAGAGCAGGTGAGCAAGGCCGAGGTTTTGCGGTTGTTGCGGGTGAAGTGCGTAACTTAGCTCAGCGCTCAGCTGGTGCAGCTAAAGAAATTAAAGAGTTAATTAGAGATAGTGTTGGCAAAGTTGCTGATGGTAGTGCTCTTGTAAATGAATCAGGTGTGACGTTACAGGAGATTGTGGTGTCGGTGAAACGTGTGACACAAATGATAGCTGATATAACTCAGGCCTCTGAAGAGCAAAGTGCAGGGATTGAGCAAGTAAATAAAGCTGTATCGCAAATGGATGAAATGACTCAGCAAAATGCGGCATTGGTTGAAGAGGCATCGGCTGCAGGTGAATCTATGGCAGAGCAGGCTAATGAAATGCGCCGTTTACTGCACTTCTTTTCACTAGGGCAGCAAGATATGGCGGTTGTATCGCCCACCATTCGCACCCCTGAAATAACGCATAAGCAAGAAAATAGCTTTGTTAATAACAAAAGCAAAGGTGAAAACTTTGTAGACTCAGCTGAAGAGTGGGAGGAGTTTTAACCCTATTTTAGATGGTTCAAACAATGAGGTTAGTTTGAATCTATCTTTATATTTATTTGAGAGTGCATAATGAAAGAGTTTTTATTAACGGATAGCGATTTTAAGGAAGTGGCTCATTTAGTGTATAACGCTTGTGGTATTGTGCTTGGAGAGCATAAGCGTGAAATGGTTTACTCACGATTAGCAAGGCGAATTCGTGAGCGTAAATTAACAAACTTTTCTAGTTACCTAGATTACTTAAAAAATCATAAGGATCAGGAGTTTGATGCATTTATTAATGCCATTACTACCAATCTAACCTCTTTTTTTCGTGAAACTCATCACTTTGAGTTTATAAAAGAGCAGTTTATACCAACGCTGTTAAAAACAAATAAACAGACTAAGCGCGTTCGCATTTGGTCTGCTGGCTGCTCTACCGGTGAAGAGCCCTACAGTTTAGCTATGACGTTACAAGGGGCTTTTCCAAGTGATTGGGATGTGAAAATTTTAGCAACTGATCTTGATTCTAATGTATTAGCTAAAGCTCAGAGCGGTATTTATACTGCGGCAAATGTGAATGGATTGGATGATGCACTGCTCAAGCGCTGGTTTTTAACTAGCAAAGACGGTCAAAGTTATAAAGTGAAACCCAAGCTACAGCAATGTATTTCATTTAAGCGTTTAAACTTACTCCAAGATTGGCCTATGAAGGGTCCATTTGATTTGATCTTGTGCAGAAATGTAGTGATTTACTTTGATAAAGAGACAAAGGATCAGCTTTTTAACCGTTATGCCGATATTTTAAATAACCAAGGTTATTTATTTTTAGGGCATTCAGAAACCATGGGAAAAGAGCATGTCTTATTTAAAAACTTAGGGAAAACCATGTATCAAAAAGTAGCCCATGCAAACACAATTTAAGCCAGTATTAGCGGGATTTGAGCATATTAAACGTTATTGGGATGCCACGCGAGATCAAGTGGTCGCTAAGGTATTGCCTGGTGAATTTTATGTTTCTAAAAACGATGAGCTGATCACTACCGTGCTCGGATCGTGCATTGCTGCTTGTGTTTACGACGATAAGCTAGGCATAGGCGGGATCAATCACTTTATGCTACCTATTCAAAAAGGTGAACGAATTGACCAAGCGCATAGTTTAAATTGTCGTTATGGTAACTGGGCTATGGAATATTTAATTAATGAAGTGCTTAAAAATGGCGCATCTCGGGCAAACTTAAAAGTAAAACTGTTTGGGGGAGGCAAAATAATTAGCGCAATGACAGATATTGGTATTGGCAATATCAGTTTTGCCAATGCATATATAGCAGAAGAAGCGCTAAACTTAGTGGCGCATGATATGGGCGGACCTTGGCCGCGCAAAATATTTTTTAATCCTCATAATGGAAAAGTACAGGTTAAAAAGCTAAGAAATTTACATAATAACACTATTGAAAAACGTGAAGTGCGTTACTTACATAATCTTGAACAGCAAACTAAAGCCACGGATATAGAACTGTTTTAAGGATGGCTATGATTAGAGTATTAATAATTGATGACTCGGCACTGATCAGGCAATTACTGACAGAGATACTGCAACAGGCAAAAGACATTGTGGTAGTGGGCTGTGCACAAGACCCATACGAAGCCAGAGAGATGATCAAAAAGCATAATCCGGATGTACTAACACTGGATGTTGAAATGCCAAAAATGGACGGCATTAGCTTTTTAAAAAACTTAATGCGCTTAAGGCCTATGCCCGTAGTAATGATTTCCACTCTTACTCAAAAAGGCTCACCTATCACCCTTGAAGCGCTTGAACTGGGGGCGGTTGATTTTATTGCAAAGCCAGTAGTTAATGTTAAACAACAAATGAGCCAATATGCTGATATTGTTCAGCAAAAAGTAAGAGTAGCGGCCAGTGCGCGAGTTCGAGGCCACAAAAAAAATAGTACTGTAGCAGAGCCTATCCCCACTAATGCCGAATTTTTAGTAAATAAAGTGATAGCGATTGGTGCGTCAACAGGGGGAACCGAGGCGATAAAAGAAGTGCTTATACGTATGCCCAAAAATTGTCCTCCAATTGTAATTACTCAGCATATTCCTCCCGTATTCAGCACCTCATTTGCAGAGCGGATGCAGCGTACTTGTACTATTAACGTAAAAGAAGCCCAGCAAGGTGATAAATTGCTAGCAGGTTGCGCTTATATAGCCCCAGGTGGGCTTCATTTACGAATTAATAAACAAGGTAGTGCTTTGTATTGTCAGCTTGATGATGGAGAAGCTGTTAATAGACATAAACCCGCGGTGGATGTTTTATTTGACTCATTACTGGAAATTGGTGCAAAACATATTGTTGCCACACTATTAACCGGTATGGGAAGTGATGGTGCAAAGGGATTACTCGCATTAAAGCAACAAGGAGCATACACGCTTGCGCAAGATGAGTTTTCGTCAGTGGTATGGGGTATGCCTAAAGCTGCTATTGATATGGGGGCAGCAAATGAAGTGGTACCGCTGGAGAAAATGACCCAGCGGTTATTAAATCAAGTTATAAAAAAGTAAAGCTTAGTTGATCACCCAAGGCTGCGAAAACCAATAATAACTGCCAGCTTGTTTTATTGACGGAGCGGTACAATTAAAGCGTGAGCGGCCTTTATTAAGCTGCTTTGGCGATGTTACCTCAACTGTATTATCGTCTAACCAATCTAAATTAGCTTGACCAACGCTTGATACATAACAGGCAAATTGACTCTTATGAAAGTCGTCTGTCTTAAGTTTTATAGTGAGTGATGGTGGATTTTGTGAAGTTACACTATCTTCATAGGTTAGCTTATTAATAGTAAAGGCAGTCGAATTTATCTTGGTAATTAACGTCTCTAGCTTGCTATAAAAACCAGAGGCAGGGAAGCGCGGTAAGCGGCTAAAGTCAGAGTGTTGATTAACGGCTCCTGAGTGTTGGCCAATACCAATAAAACCTAATTCAGTGACGAGTGCTTGCAGTTGATTGTTAAACTCTCCGTATGGATAGGCAAGATATTTATAATCGTGACCTATTTCCTCTTTGATGCGCTGTTGAGAACTAAGAATGTCTTTTTTAGTGCGTTCGCGCCATTGGCTAGGCGTTTCATTCTTGCGCTTTTTATGTAGGTAGTTATGCTCGGCACTATGATTAGCAATAAGCGCTCCTTTTTTAGCAAGTTCTCTGAGCTTATCCCACCCCATAATGTAACCCGCCTGTTCATCAATGAGTTTTGGGTTTACAAAAATAGTGTACGGATAGCCAAACTTCTCTAGGATAGGGGCAGCTTGGTCGTAATTATTGTTGTAACCATCATCAAAGGTAATCGCGATTGTTTTGTTCTCTAAAGCCTTACCTTGTTGTAATGCACTAATCAGCTCATTTAATGGAATAACGTTAAAGTTATGCTCTTTTAAATAATTTAAGTGTTTAGTAAAAGTATTGGCACTCACGCTGGTGACAGCGGGAAGGGTTTCACTGACGTGATGATACTGTAGAATAACAGCTGCTTGCGCGCGCAAAGAACCACAAATCAGGAATAATAATACTAAATGAAACAATTTCTTATACATAATAAAGCACACCATAAAAGCTTGTTGTTGTTAGCCGGTCCGATGATATTATCAAATATTACCGTCCCGTTGTTAGGAATTGTTGATACGGCTGTGATTGGTCATTTGGGGAGCGCGCATTATTTAGCCGGTATTGCTTTGGGTTCAACTGTGATCTCTATTTTATTTTGGCTCGCTGGATTTTTAAGAATGAGTACCACTGGGCTGGTGGCGCAGGCTTATGGTCAAAATGATTTAACTCAGCTGGCAGCCTTACTCAAACGCAGTTTGTTATTGGCCAGTAGCGTAGCTTTAATTCTGATTTTATTATCCCCCCTTATAAAACACTCTATTGCCTATTTATCTGCTGCCAATAGTGATGTGCTCAATGAAGCCTATCGCTATTTTAGTATTCGTATTTTTAGCGCCCCTGCAGCGCTATGTAATTTAGTTTTACTAGGCTGGATGTTGGGCGTGCATTATGGACGAGGGCCATTTTATTTACTGTTAGTCACTAACATTACTAATATTGTGCTCGATATTTATTTTGTAATGTACCTTGATTGGGCGGTTGCTGGGGCTGCGTGGGCATCACTTATCGCTGACTATATTGCACTTGTGTTTGCTTTATTGCTAGTGGCTCAACTTGCTAAAAAGCATGGTATGAGTTTGGCTGTAGCAAATTGGTTTAGTGTGGAAAAAATGGCAGGACTTCTGAGCTTAAACCGCGATATTTTTATTCGTTCTTTAGTGCTGCAGTTATGCTTTAGCTTTATGACCTTTTATGCTGCTCGCCTAGGTGAAACCACACTGGCCGCCAATGCCGTCCTACTCAATTTTTTAATGTTAGTTAGCTTTGCACTTGATGGAATTGCCTATGCAAGTGAGGCCAAAGTAGGTCAAGCTAAAGGTCAACAAAGTGTCGAGAAGATAAGGCTATGGGTAAAAATCAGTGTATTTTGGGGCATGTTATTTGGCATTTTATATAGTGTGTTTTTTATAGTATTTGGCAGTAGTATTATTAAGCTATTAACGAATGTACCAGAGGTTATTGACGAGGCCATTCACTACTTACCTTGGGTAATAGTATTGCCTATTTTAGCTATGAGCTGTTTTTTGTTCGATGGTATTTTTGTTGGTCTGACCCGCGCTAAAGCGATGCGAAACAGTATGTTGCTTTCAGCGATTGTAGGTTTTTTTGGGGTGTTTTGGCTATTTCAGGATTGGCAAAATAATGGGTTATGGTTAGCTATGAGTTGTTTTATGCTTATGCGAGGCGTTACGCTTATCGTTAAATATCAACAATTAAAAGCTAACAATCAATTACTTAAATAAGCGAATTGATATAAACCGTTACTTCCAAAGGTCGGGGTCGTTATTTTTGGAAGGGATATTTTTTAATACTTGAGAAAAGCGGTTAGCAAAAATACCCGCATAGCCCCAAAAAGCAAAAAATAAAGCGGGGGCTAAAATAACCAAGCCGATAACTTGCAAACTGTAATGGCTGTAATAGCCCACAGCGATAAATATCACGGCTAGCACAAACAGTGCTAGCCCGCGAAAAAAGCGCTTTAAACTCAACTTAGGGTCGCTCCCTAAGCGGTAAATAAGTGGCTTTAGCATAATGAATTAATGCTTAGTAGTAAGAATGCTCGCCTGCTTCATGATCGGTAATGTCAGACACACCGGTGATTTCATCAAACTTAGCAATCATTTCTTTTTCAATGCCTTCTTTTAGTGTGACATCGATCATAGAACACCCATTACAACCACCACCAAACTGAAGTACAGCAACACCAGCTGCAGTGATCTCTACCAAGCTAACTTGGCCGCCATGGTTGGCAAGTTGTGGGTTTACTTCAGTTTCTAGCATGTGCTGCACACGCTCATTCAAGCTGGCATCTTCACCTAGTTTACGTGCTTTAGCATTAGGTGCTTTAAGAGTTAACTGTGTGCCCATTTTGTCGGTAACAAAATCAATTTCAGCTTCGGCTAAAAAAGGCGCGCTTTCAGCATCAACAACCGCATCAAAGCCGTTAAAATTTAGGCGAATATCGCTCTCTTCTACCGCGTCTTCTGGACAATAAGAAACACCACATTCAGCTTGTGATGTACCAGGGTTAACAACAAACACACGAATATTCGTTTGTTGAGATTGATCTGCTAATAGCTTAGCAAAATGCGCTTGCGCTGTTTCGGAAATAGAAATCATAATACCGTCTATACTTGACTAAATTACTCGGATACTGCATATCATACTCCGCTCATCGTGTTGCGGCTAGTGTTGAGCGTAAAAAGTTGGCATCTATTTTAAGCAATGGTAGCGTGCAATTAACAAACATTTTTAGAGTGATTTATATGCGCTTCATATTAACAATAGTGGTGGTGCTAGCCAGTTTTTCAAGTATGGCAAAGCCCCTGTCTTATTATTTTGAGAAACAGGTTGAATTCGATTCTACCATACCAACACCTCAAGAGGTGTTGGGTTATCAAGTGGGTGAGTGGCATGTGAGACATGACCAACTTGTTCGCTACATGGAAATTTTAGCTCAAAAAAGCGATCGAATTAATTTTGAAGTAATAGGTCGTACTCATGAGCAGCGCCCGTTAGTTATGCTAACGATTACTGCGGCTAACAAATTAAAAAATATAGAAAAAACTCGCCAAGCGCACTTAGCTCGCCTAAACAATTCAAACAATAAGACAGCGGAGCAGCCAAGTGTTGTATGGATGGGTTACAGTGTTCATGGGAATGAATCATCAGGTAGTAATGCAGCTTTACTGGTCGCTTATTATTTAGCGGCAGCGCAAGGGAATGAAATAAATGAGCTACTTAACAACACGGTTATTTTACTCGACCCGTCACTTAACCCCGATGGACTAGCACGTTTTGCAAATTGGGCTAATAGTAATCGTGGAATGAACTTATCGTCAGATCCGCAAACCCGAGAGCATGTAGAGAGCTGGCCAAGCAGCCGAACAAACCATTATTGGTTTGATTTAAACCGTGATTGGTTGCTGTTACAGCACCCAGAGTCGCGCGCAAGGATTGCTAAGTTTCATTATTGGAAGCCTAATATTTTAACTGACTTTCATGAAATGGGGCCAAATAGTAGCTACTTTTTTCAACCGGGTATCCCAAGTCGTAAACACCCAATTACCCCTGAAGAAAATGTAAGTCTAACCAAAGCGATTGCAAATTATCACGCTAAAACATTAGATGAAAACAACGCGTTATACTTCACCGAAGAAAGCTTTGATGACTTTTATTATGGTAAAGGCTCTACCTACCCCGATGTAAATGGTGGTGTGGGTATTTTATTTGAACAAGCAAGTTCTCGTGGCCATATTCAAGAAACGATTAATGGCACGCTAACTTTTGCGTTTACGATTAAAAACCAACTGTTAACGAGCTTATCAACGTTTAAAGCGGCAATTGATAACCGCCAAGCTTTGCTAGAGTACCAAGCTAACTTTTATAACAAAGCAGTTGAGCTTGCCAAAGATGAAGACTATCAAGGCTATATTGTTCAAGCAGATGAAGATCATACCCGTACTAACGATTTTTTAAGCATACTTAAACAACATCAAATTAATGCCTACCCAGTGAAAGAAGGGCTAAAAGCTGAGGGAAAAAACTTTACCGCTAATAGTTATTTTGTGCCGCTTGCGCAACCACAATATCGATTAGTTAAAGCTATTTTTAGTGAGCAACAAAACTTTGCCGATAACACCTTTTACGATGTGTCGGGTTGGACATTGGCGCATGCGTTTAATTTACCATTTGCTAAAGTAAACAGCCGCTGGGGATTAGAGGTAGAAAAAACAGCTTGGCAAAAACCAAAGCAGCCAGAGTTAGCGTCACTGACTAACAATTACGCCTATGGATTTGCATGGAATGACATGCAAGCCCCAAAAATGCTCAATAGTCTGTTACAGCAAGGCATTAAAGCTCGTGTTGCATTAAAACCATTAACAGCAGTATCAACCAATGCAGAAGTAAACTTTGACGCAGGTAGTATTATTATTCCAGCAGGACTTCAAACTGACACCAACTGGGTGACAAAGTTAAACCAAGCACAAAGCCAGTTTGGGATTGAAGTTAAACCAATTACTACCGGTTTAACTAGTAAAGGTGCTGATTTAGGGTCTCGCTCTATGGCTGTGGTTTCTGCACCTAAGGTGTTATTGGTTGGTGGTAAAGGCGTGAGCCAATATGAAGCGGGTGAAGTGTGGTACTACCTAGACCGTTTTGTGGGTGTAGCGCCAACCATTGTTGAAATGGAGCGTTTAGCGTCTTTAGAGCTCAGTAATTACAGCCATATTGTGTTGCCACATGGTAATTATTCTACTTTATCTGATTCCGATAAAGTTGCTATAAAAAGCTGGGTAAGGAAAGGTGGTGTTATTTGGGGGCACAAAGGCGGAGCTAAGTTTTTAGCCGATCAACAGCTATTAAAAGCAAGCTACTTATCGCGTAGAGATGTGGCTAGTGCATTTGATACTCAAGGTTTAAAGTATGCAGACAAAGACCACCTAGCAGGTCGTCAGCGTATTGCAGGTGCGATATTTAATACCAAGGTAGATACAACTCACCCACTAATGTTTTCATTTAAGCGTGACACACTACCCGTATTTAAAAATAGTACTTGGCTACTTGAAGCCTCGCAAGCACCATTTGTAAATATACTTACCTACACACAGCAGCCGCTACTTGCTGGTTTTACTGATGCAATAAATGTAGAGCAAGTGGCTGGTGGGGCAGCGTTAATGGCACACTCTTATGGTCGAGGTAGTGTTATTGCGATGACAGATAACCCTGTATTTAGAGGGTACTGGTATGGTACCAGCCGATTATTAAGTAATGCTTTATTTTTTGGTCACACCTTTCGCGTGAGTGGAAACTAACACGCCCTAAAGTGGCGTTAAGCACGTGGTAAATGCCCATACGTGTTTAGCGCCGGCTTCTTTTAACGATAAGGTGGCTGCATTAAGAGTTGCTCCTGTAGTCATAATATCATCGATAATTACTACCGTTTTTCCCTCTAAATTAATTTTGCATGAAAAAGCCTGTTGTAAATTTTTAACTCTTTTAGCTTTGCTTAATTGTGATTGTGCCGAGGTGTATTTATGGCGAAGTAACGCATTATTTAATACTTTATTTGACCCTAAGCAGGGCTGCCATACTTGGGTTACCTGATTAAACCCACGCGTTAAAAAGCGCGCTTTATGTAAAGGTAAAATAATAAATGCATCAACAGCTACAGGGTGTTTAGTCATAAAAACCCTAAGTTGTTTTTTTATGACTTGCTGTAGTGCTTTTTTATAATGGATTTGATTATTAAATTTAAGCTGCTTTAACCATAAATCAAAAGGGGGCTGGTAAAAAGCACAGGCGAACAGCTTTTCAAAGTTGCAGTTAGGAAACATTTCTACAATATCAGGGCGGTAAAATAAATTGTCATGCTCGGCCAAATCTAGCAATGGCAAGTCATCTAAACAAAATTGACACAGTCCCATTGAGCTATGAATCTGACTTTGACATAACACACAGTAAGAGGGGAATAGCCAATCACTTAGGCTGAGTTTCATTCGCTGATGATCCTCATTACAAACTCCTTTTAAAGCGCTATCATAGAACTCAAGTTTGGTTAAGGTTAGGCAAATATGCAAAATGAATGTGTGTTGTTACATGGTTGGGGAATGAGCCAAGGTGTGTGGCAGTTAATAAAACCAGAATTAGAGTTTTTATATTCAGGTAAAGTGCGCTGTTTGGATTTACCCGGTTATGGTGATAATAACGCCTCTTTAAGCCCATATACATTACACGATGCTGCAAAGCAGGTGAGTGAGCAGTTAAAGCCACAGTCGTTACTAATGGGGTGGTCTTTAGGTGGGTTGTTTGCTATTTATATTGCCAAACATTGGCCAGAAAAAGTATCAAAAGTCATTTTAGTTGCCTCAACGCCCTTTTTTGCAGAGCAATTACCATGGGCCGGCATTAAGCCGAAAGTATTAACACAGTTCAAAGAGCAGTTGTTGCAAGAGCGTTCAAAAACGATAGAGCGCTTTTTAGCAATTCAGGCAATGGGCAGTGAGTCGGCTCGCGATGATGTAAAACAGTTAAAGCAGTTATTGAGTCAGTCACCGCCTCCGAATAACGAGGCTTTAAGTGCTGGGCTAGACATATTGCAAAATGAAGATTTACGCGAATTATTTGCTCAATGCCCAGTGACTATTCGCGGCATTTTTGGACGCTTAGACTCTCTCGTTCCTTATCGGGCCATTGAGAAAATGGTGGTACTTAATGCTGACTTTGAGTACGAAGTGATAGACAAAGCATCACATGCGCCTTTTATTTCTCATAAAAGTGAATTTTTATCTGCCGTTAAATCAATGCTTTGAAGCAAAGCCATGATTACTGCGGTTTAAAGCTTTATTTTGCGTGATTTTTGAGCGATAATTAAACAATATTTATTTGCTGGAGGTTTATTATTATGCCAATAGGATCTGTATTCAATAGTGGTGTTGAAGGGTTTAATAGAGCCAGCCAAGGAATTGAAAAAGCCAGCGCTGAGATTAATCGTGCCAGCATAGAGCAGCAAGACGACTCTCAACTAGCGCAGCAACGTCAATTAACGGCCGCTCGCCCTGAAGAAGCAGTCACCGCGCCAGTATCTCAACCTGCACGAATTGATGATGCGTTAGTAAACTTAAAAGTTGAAGAGTTTAATGCTAAGGCAAATACGCAATCTATCCAAACTGCAGATGACGTATTAGGCACTTTAGTTGATATTAAAGTGTAATTTCTCATGAATATCGTCACGCCGTTTCCGTCTATTAATATAAACACCGCAAATGTTTATACGGAGACTGCTCGGCGTGACAACCAGCTACGTGAAGTCATTCCCCCAGCCGCTGCGAACACCGCTGGTAGCACCGAAAACAAAGCTCAAAGTGATGCAGAAAAAGCCAAACTGCCAGGAAATAGCGACAGCTCAACCTACAATGCGAGTGGCAAAATTGCAGACGATAAAACGATTGCGCAACGCGAAGGCAATGCAGATAGCGATCAAGATAATGCCGAGCAAGAAAAACAACAAGCTGCAGAAGAAGTTAGTGAGCAAGAAGAACTGCAACTTGAGCAAGAATTACAGCAAATTAAAGAACTCAAAGCGCGCGACACTGAAGTACGAACACATGAGCAAGCGCATGCCGCTGTGGGTGGACAATATGCGGGCTCTCCTAGCTACGAATATCAAAGAGGGCCCGATGGTACTAACTATGCGGTAGGTGGTGAAGTACCGATAGATGTTGGGGTTATCAATGGCGACCCTCAAGCAACTATTGATAAAATGCAAACGGTACGTGCTGCAGCACTCGCGCCGGCTGAGCCTTCAGGTGCCGATAGGGCAATTGCGGCAGATGCCACTCAAAAGATAGCCGCAGCACAAGCTGAGTTAGCTTCAGCTGATGACGAAGATAGCAGCGAAGATAAAAGCAGAGTCAGTGCGTCGTTTTCTAACAGTGAAAGTTCAGAAGTAAAAACTGCTAAAAGCGAAGAGCAATCGCGTGATGTTGAAGTAGAAGCGCGTGCTGGGCGCATTGCTAGTTTTTATCAACTGGCCACATCACCTGCGACTCAAAGCCAATTCTCAGCACAAATTTAAACTAAACCTTATATTTAATAGCCATAAAAAAACCGCCTAAGCGGTTTTTTATGGGGTCATTTTATTTTTTCACTTTTGCATTGGCAAAGGCATCAGCAAACGCATTTCCCATCATGGCATTGCCTGTGTCGCGCTTAGGTTTGGGCGCTCGCGATTGGTTTGCATTGTTGCCACGTGGCTTTTGCACCGCCGCAGGGGCAGCTTTATTGCTAGTGTCTATCTCGTCATCTAGGCGCATGGTAAAGCTAATACGTTTACGTGCAGCGTCAACTTCAACCACTTTCACTTTAACGATGTCACCAGCTTTAACCACTTCTCGTGGGTCTGAAATAAACTTATTAGTAATAGCCGAAATATGCACTAATCCATCTTGATGTACGCCAACATCCACAAATGCGCCAAAATTAGCTACGTTCGATACCACGCCTTCTAAAATCATTCCTGGTTTTAAATCACTAATTTTTTCAACGCCTGCTTTAAACTCAGCAGTTTTAAATTCAGGGCGCGGATCGCGACCCGGCTTATCAAGTTCGCTAATAATATCGGTCACGGTAGGCAGACCAAATTTATCGTCAATATAGTCATTTGCAGCGAGCTTATTTAAAAACTCTTTGTTACCAATGAGGTTATTTACGTCTACCTGATTGTGCTCACAAATACGCTTAACGATAGGGTATGCTTCAGGGTGAACTGATGAGTTGTCTAGTGGATCGCTGCCATTGTTAATGCGTAAAAAGCCGGCTGCTTGTTCAAATGCTTTTGGCCCTAAGCGTTCTACTTTTTTCAACTGACTACGTTTTGTAAATGACCCATTTGTATCACGGTAGCTTACAATATTTTGCGCTAAGGTTTTGTTTAAACCAGAGACACGTGCAAGCAAAGGTACAGAGGCCATATTTAAATCAACACCTACACTGTTTACACAGTCTTCTACCACTGAGATTAGGCTTTGTCCTAGTTGGCTTTGTGATACATCATGTTGATATTGGCCTACACCAATAGACTTAGGCTCTATTTTAACCAATTCAGCCAATGGATCTTGAAGGCGACGTGCAATAGATACGGCACCACGTAAAGATACATCTAAATCTGGAAATTCATTAGCAGCGAATTCAGAAGCAGAGTAAACCGAAGCGCCGGCCTCACTGACCATGATTTTATTTAGTTTAAGCTCAGTATTGGCTTTGATAAGTTCGCCAACTAGTTTATCTGATTCGCGAGAAGCGGTACCGTTACCAATCGCAATGAGCTCAACTTTATGCTGGCGACATAATTGCTCGAGCGTGCGTAATGATTTATCCCAATGATTTTGTGGTGCATGTGGAAAAATCGTTTGGGTAGCAAGCAGCTTACCTGTGCTATCAACCACGGCAATTTTACAACCGGTACGTAAACCAGGATCTAAGCCTAACGTAGTACGAGGACCTGCAGGGGCTGCCATCAATAAGTCTTTTAAGTTTTTAGCAAATACATCAATGGCACCGGTTTCGGCCTTTTCACGCATTGCGGCTAAAAATTCATTTTCTAGATGTAATCCAAGCTTAATTTTCCACGCCCATTGCACCACAGTTAATAACCAAGCGCTGGCAGGTTTGTTTTTAATATCTAGGCGGTAATGATCGCTGATCATCTGTGCACACAATTGCGCTGGGTTTTCAGCGTTAGGCTCAGGATTAATAGTTAACTGTAAAATACCTTCATTACGTGCTCTTAGCATGGCTAATGCTCGATGCGAGGGGACTTTTTTTAATGGTTCTTGATGTTCAAAGTAGTCTCGGTATTTAGCCCCGGCTTGTTCTTGGCCATCAATAAGTTTACTTTCAATCGCTCCATTTTGACTAATATGACTTCTAAATTTAGCGAGTAATTTAGCGTCTTCAGCAAAGCGCTCCATCAAAATAAACTTAGCACCATCAAGCGCTGCTTTAGTATCGACAATCGCTTTTTCGGCATTAATAAATTTTGCAGCCTCAGTGTCTGGGTCAAGCATTGGATCGTTAAATAACGCATCAGCTAGTGGTTCTAAACCGGCTTCAATAGCTATTTGACCTTTAGTGCGGCGCTTTGCTTTATAAGGTAAATATAAGTCTTCTAGTTCGGTTTTACTTTGTGCAGCTTTAATATCAGCCGCTAATTCAGCACTAAGCTTATTTTGTGATTCTATCGTCGACAGGATAAATCCACGACGCTCTTCAAGTTCACGCAAATAAGATAAACGTTGTTCTAGAAGGCGTAGTTGGGTGTCATCTAATCCACCGGTCACTTCTTTTCTGTAACGGGCAATAAAGGGGACGGTTGCGCCTTCATCAAGTAACTTTGTTGCTGCAACCACTTGTTGCTGCTGTGCATTTAGCTCCGTTGCTAAACGTGCAGAGATATCGCTCATGCAAAAACCTTTTAATACAAAAAATAAGACCAGCTAAAAAGTTAACTGATGCGTCAATGTCTTGAATAATATCACAGGGGAGGGTAATAAAAAGCTCTTAAAGCAAGCTATTTTACTTGCTTTAAGATGCCATTGCTGGGGCAATAAAAAGCGGATTTAGTGAGGGTGCTCTACACTTTCGAGTACTTCACTAAATGTGTGCGCTATTGGGCTAATATGAACAGGAATTTGCAGCTTACGTGCTATATCGCGTGCTGAAATTAAACCACTTATTTCATTATTAGCCGCAGTAACTAATATAAACATAGCGCCATGATGCTCCATAGTTTGCAGTGCATCACCGATACATGAATAGCTTAAGCTTTTCATACTTACACCCATTAAATTACTCAGCGGTGTCATTAAATAGCGTAAGCTAATTTCACTACGAGGCAAGCCTAAACGCTGCGATAAAATCATGATTTTTGAGCTTTGTAAATCAGCACTTGCGACAATACCAATTAGTTTTTGTTGTTCGTCAGTCACTAAAATAAAATCAGAGGGCTGAGCATTTAACTGTTTTGATGCTTGTTCAATGGTTGTATCAAACGCTGCGCGCATAGGACTTGTTTGAGTAAAGCTAGTTACTATACGTGTTGCTGGAGAGGTTAAATCAATCACAGCCTCATTAGTAAAAGTATCAGCAATAGTGCCATGCGAAATGTCTTGGGTACGGAGTTCTTTAAAGTTAGACATAATATCCACCTAAATAAATAGTTATAAAAATTTAATAATGTTTAAAAGCAAGTTATTAAATTAAATAACGGGTGGCGCTCGCGGGTTTGCATTACTGTAGGCAGTGGCTAAAAATCGACTTTCATAATGAAAGAAAAACGCTAAAGGAAGTGGTTGGATTTCTCTAAGCGCAATAACACCATCAAGAGAATCTATATCGGTGTCGAGGTTTGCTTGGTCAGGGGAGTCACAAACAATAAATTCAGCTGGAGCAAAACCAGCATCAAGTTTGTTATTTTTAGGTGCGCCATGCAATGTCAAACTCACACTCATGAAGAGTGCAAACACGAGAGCATTTTGTAATATGCGCGCTGTTATGTTTGACATAATGGTGACCTTAATTAACTACTCTCAAGTTAATACAACATTACTTGAGTAACTTTAGTTATAGCTTACTCAGATAATATAAACAATAAAAAGTTAATGTGATCTGAATCAAAACTAAGCGATGTCATTTTTGATAGGTAATGTTATTTACGTACCACTGCTTAGCACCTTGAGGAGTCATGACCTCAAAATCATCGTCTACTTGTTTTTTTAATAGCGCTCGCGCCATTGGTGAATCGATAGAAATATAGTCGTTGCGATCATAAATTTCATCGGGGCCGACAATTCTAAAATTTTTACACTCACCGGCCTCGTTTTCTATTTCTACCCACGCTCCAAAAAAAACTTTGCCGTCTTGTACGGGTGAGTAGTCAACAATTTTTAGATCGGGGATGCGTTTTCGTAAATAGCGAACACGACGGTCAATTTGGCGTAGTAAACGTTTGTTGTACTGATAGTCTGCGTTTTCAGAGCGATCACCTAGACTAGCAGCCCAGCTCACTATTTTAGTTACTTCTGGGCGTTTTTCATTCCAAAGATGATCATGTTCTTGCTGCAATTGTAAATAACCTTCGCGAGTAATTAAATTTGTTTTCACGCTGAGTTCTTGTTTAATCTTCATGTGTGGCAAGGTATTAAAATAAAGGCAGCTTGTCGAGATAAAATAGCTATCAATGAATTTGAAATGTTCAGTAACAATCTAAGCACTTAATTAGTTTTTTATTATTAAGTTTTTCATTTATATTAACGATTAATAAATTATAAAAATAAGCAACAAATTATGGGACAAGAGACAGTAAAAGTATTGGTGGTTGATGACGATAAACGTTTGCGTAGTTTGCTGGAACGCTACTTGGTAGAGCAAGGGTTTATTGTCAGAACAGCTGCGGATTCAGAGCAAATGGATAGACTAATTGAGCGTGAAAACTTTCATCTAATGGTGCTTGATTTAATGCTGCCCGGCGAAGATGGGCTTTCTATTTGTAGACGTTTACGCCAAAAAGAAAACCAAATCCCTATTGTTATGCTTACCGCCAAAGGTGATGAAGTAGACCGCATTATTGGCCTAGAACTCGGCGCTGACGATTATATTCCGAAACCATTTAACCCTCGCGAGCTATTAGCACGTATAAAAGCTATTTTACGTCGCCAATCAAAAGAAGTACCAGGGGCGCCTTCAGCGCAGGAGAACTTAATTGCGTTTGGTAAATTTACCCTAAATTTAGCCACCCGCGAAATGAGTGAAGGCGATAACACGGTGTCACTCACTAGTGGTGAATTTGCGGTGCTAAAAGCGTTAGTGTCTCATCCGCGTGAGCCATTAAGTCGTGATAAATTAATGAACTTAGCTAGAGGGCGAGACTACAGTGCGCTTGAGCGCAGTATTGATGTTCAAGTATCACGTCTTCGTAGGATGATCGAAGTCGATGCCGCTAACCCACGCTATATTCAAACGGTATGGGGTTTAGGTTATGTATTTGTTCCTGACGGTGAAAAGTAATCATTATGGGAATGTTTCCGCGTAGTGCGTTTGGACAAACCGTATTTTTGGTTGCCGCTTTGTTGCTTATTAACCAAATAGTCTCCTACGTCACGGTAAGTTTATATGTGGTTAAACCCACCATTGAACAAGTTAATTTAATGCTGGCTAAGCAAATTAAAACCGTGTTTATTGATTGGGAAGATGGCGTTGAAGTCACCGATGAAGTCTCTGAGAAGTTTTTTGAAATAACCGGCATTGAAGTAATGACTCAGCGTGAAGCTATGCGTCATGGTTTAGGCCAAAGTCGTGAGTATTCTGGGCTATCGCGTAGTATGTCTGAGCAATTAAATGGCTTTTCTCGGGTGCGCATTAGTCAAACTGATCCGCTTATTTATTGGGTAGAAGCCCCGCAGGCGCCGGGTTATTGGGTCAAAGTGCCGCTCACCGGATTTAAAGAAAGTAACCTTGAGTTTTTAACCTTTTATCTTTCTAGTATCGGCTTTTTAAGTGTACTAGGAGGTTGGTTATTTGCCAGGCATTTGAACCGACCACTAAAAGCATTACAACAAGCTGCGATAAAAGTAGGGGTAGGCGACTTTAGTACCAAGTTACAAGAGCAAGGGTCGAGCGAGGTTATTGAGGTAACGCGCGCCTTTAATCAAATGTCGCGAGGTATTGCTGCCCTTGAAAACGACCGTCGATTACTTATGGCCGGTGTTTCTCATGATTTACGCACACCGCTTACGCGTATTCGTTTAGCCACAGAAATGATGGTTGATGAAGATGATTATTTACGTGAAGGCATTATTTACGATATTGAAGATATGAATGGCATTATCGATCAATTTATCGAATATTTACGCCATCATAAACGTGAAGAACAAACCTGCGAAGATATTAATGCGCTCCTTGGTGAAGTCGTACAAAGTGAGCTTAAGCATCAACGGGTGATCACGTTTAAACCGAATCCTAATATTGGAAAAATTCCCATAAGTAGTGTCGCGATTAAGCGAGTAGTGACCAATATGATAGAAAATGCACTACGCTACTCAGAGGGTGATATTGAAGTACTCAGTTATTTTAATTCCAATAAAAAATATGTGGTTATTGCGGTCAACGATAGTGGTCCGGGTATTCCTGAAAGCGAGTTGGAGTCAGTATTTGAACCGTTTAAACAAGGTGATGCAGCTCGCGGTAGTGAAGGTAGCGGCCTAGGCCTTGCAATTATTAAGCGTATTATCGATATGCATGGCGGCAAGGTGGTGCTCTCTAATCGCCCTGAAGGTGGTTTGAGTGCGCAAATATACCTACCGATAAAGGTTACTAATCCAAGCTAATAACGCTATCTGCATGGTTGCAGATAGCGTTAATTTATTATCTAGAGTTCAGATTAACTACTAGAGGGCTTTAAAACGAATGGCTGTACCGCCACTGGTGGCCAATTTTAATGTTAGCTTATCGCTTGCGGTAACAGTGCGTTTTTCAATGCTTAAATCATAAGGATTGTTCTTCCATTCAGCGTTTTTACCGTCTTGGTAGATTTGCGCTTCAAACTGTTTATCTTTATCTAAAAAGTCGAGTTTAATCTCAATGGTGCGGGCATTTTCGTCGGTAACTGCACCTAAGTACCAATCGTTCCCTGAATAGTTATCGCGCTTGCGCTCTTTGCGTGCAAATACAATAAAATCGCCTACTTCGCCATCAAGCGCAATACTTTGCTGCCAATCGGTCGGTACGTCTTGAATGAACTGAAAAGCATCGGGTTTAGCTAAATAATTCCGTGGTAAATCGGCCGCCATTTGAATTGGGCTGTACATTACTACATACAATGCTAATTGCTTTGCTAGTGTTGTTTGTGGGCGATTTGTATCGCCCCCTAAGCCATTAAAGCTCATATCAAAAATACCAGGGGTAAAGTCCATTGGTCCTGCCAGCATACGCGTAAAGGCAAGCATGGGAATGTGTTCTGGTGGATTGGGTGGTGTGCCCCATGCGTTAAACTCTTGACCACGCGCACCTTCACGGGCAATCCAGTTAGGGTAAGTGCGGCGCAGACCCGTGTCTTTTATTGGTTCATGTGTGTTGATGCTTAGCTTGTATTTAGCGGCAAGTTTAATGTTATGTAAGTATTCATTTACCATAAATTGGCCGTCATGCCATTCAAAGCGGGCAATGCCGTTTTCATCTATGCGTTTTATATTGCCACCATCGGCCACATAACCAGTTTTTATTTGGCTTACATTTGATTTTTCGTAAAGCGCAAAAGCATCTTCCATTTGGTCGCGATAATTACTAACATTGCCAGAGGTTTCATGATGACCAATTAACTGCACCCCTTTTTCTTTACCGTACTGTGTAAGCGCTGCAATATCGAAATCGTCATAAGGCTGAGTAAAGCTAAATACATCACCATTATAAAACCAGTCGCCATCCCAACCTGTGTTCCAACCTTCAACTAATACGCCGTCAAAGTCATACTCAGCGGCAAAGTCCATATAGTATTTAGTATTTTTTGTGGTGGCACCGTGTTTTTCTCCACTGCCCCAAGTTGTTTCATTGATGTGCATTCCCCACCAAATACCTACATATTTACCTGGTTTAACCCACGACACATCACCGAGTTTATTTGGCTCATTCAGGTTTAAAATAATATCTGAATTAACTAAGTCTATCGCTCGCTCACCTATTTGAATGGTGCGCCAAGGAGTATTGAATGCGCCGCGCTTCTTAACCGCAATGCCATCAGACCACGGTGTTAAATCGGCACTAAACGTACCTGGGCGACGCTGGTTAAGCACCATCCCTGCATAATCTACCAGAGCTGCTTCATGAATGCTGACATGTACACCGTTACCATTTTTAAAGGTAAAAGGGGTATGAACAAGTGCAGCATCTTGTAAGTCTGTGGTGTTATAGACATATTCATAACGGTTCCAACCGCGAGCAGGTATCCACCATGCGGTGGTTTTATCTTTTGCGGCAATAGCAAATTCGGTCAGTTCTTTAGTAATTTCAGTTTTTTCAAAATCGGCTTGCTTAGGGACTTCATAGCGAAACCCTACACCGCTATCAAAAGCTTTAAATCGCACAGTGTATGTGCCAGCGTGGGGAGCAGGTTTATTAAAGGTAACGGCAATTTCATTGTGCTTATCAACAACGGTTTGACGCTCTCCCCAAGGCTGCTGCCATTGGCTATCGGTTTGTGAGCGGGTTACTTCACTAATAACAAAGCCGTCATCAAATGGTGCTTGGCTTTTAAATCTAAAACCTAAGCGTGACTGCTCGATAACAGGCTTACCATTAAAGCTAATAGAGTAATGAGGGGATGGTGATTGATCAGAAATGGTAATTTTAATTTTTTGATCAGGTGATTTCAGCGTGGCCTCTTTTGCAAAAGCACTGCTTGCAAGTAAAGCAACTAGTAGTAAAGGTAATCTCATTGTGTGTCCTTGATGTCAAACCGTAGGTTATGAGCATAAAGTGATGAACACACTATTACGAGATAGCTGCATACGTATTCAATTAATTAGCTAAAAAAGAGTGTGTTAATTAATCTGCAAAACTTTATGTAATTTAGTTCTATAATAAATAAAAAGAATTTAACAAGAAGAAAATATGCTGAAAATTTTACTCGCTATTTTAGGTTGTATCATTGTTTTTAAGAGCAGTGCAGCAACGGTTACTGTTTATAATAACAACCAAAAAGTTCAAGAAAATGTTGTTGTTTGGCTAGCTCCAGAGCAAGCCTCTGGCGTGAATATAAATAAATCACTTTTCACTATGACACAAAAGAATCGCCAATTTACGCCACATATCTTAGTCGTTGAAAAAAACAGCCAAGTTGAATTTCCTAACGCTGACTCGATAATGCATCACGTGTATTCATTTTCTAAAAGCAAAACATTTGAATTAAAGCTTTATCGAGAACAACCACAAGATCCAATTACATTTGAACAAACAGGAGTTGTGGAGCTTGGTTGTAATATTCATGATTGGATGTTGGGTTACATTGTTGTTGTGGATAGCCCATATTATGCAATCACCAATGAGCAAGGAGTAGCATCGTTCGATATCCCAAATGGAGCCTATAAACTAAATGTTTGGCATGAAGGCTTTAGAGATATTAGCAACATAGAGTCGCAAAAAGTTGTTATAACTAACAATAAATTAAGTTATCAGTTAAAACAAAAACTAACTTTGCCTATTAGGGTTGAAGTTGATGAGTTTGACGATTATGAATAGTCTATTGCGCTTAGCCGTTGTTATTTGCTTGTTGAGTGTTTTTTCAGCCAACGCACAAGTTAAAGGTTTGCTGCAAGTAAGGGCAGTGCAAGCTGATTCACAACTAAGCTGGCAAGAGGGTGGAATTGGTTTATATCGCCATGATGCGGCTAATCAAGGTGTGGTTTTATCTCAGGGAATTATTAATTTAATTGCAGATATAAGTTCCAGCTGGTCTGCCCATGCTGTAGTTAATTTATATCAAGATCCAAAAAGTACCTTGGGGGTTAGTCAGGCTTATCTGCAATATAAACCTTTAGTTCGCAGTGATTATAAATGGCATATTAAAGTGGGTGGCTTTTATCCACAATTGTCATTAGAAAATCCTGATATGGGTTGGTTATCTGCATATAACTATACCAATTCGGCAATTAACTCTTGGGTAGGTGAAGAGCTGCGAACGCTAGGTGTTGAAGCAACAATTAAACGCCCAGCCCGTAATTTTAATAGTGCCCATAGTTTTAGTTTGGTTGGTGCGACATTTAAAGGTAACGATCCTGCGGGGACATTACTCGCTTGGCGAGGCTTTGCTTTGCATGATCGCCAAACAACACTTAATGAGACTCTCGCTTTTGCGCCTGTAGCGTCTTTAAATACTCCACAGTTACAATTTCAAGCAAACCAAGTTTTACCGTTTGAAGAGGTCGATGGGCGATTTGGTTATTACGTTGGTGGACATTGGGATTATTTAAAAAAGTCTCAGTTGCGAGTGTACTACTATGATAACAATGGTGACCCTGGCGCTCTTAATTATAATACGGGTCAATATGCCTGGGATACTCGATTTTTAAGTGTCGCATGGCTAAATAAATTTACACCGAAAACACGATTAATTATCCAAATAATGTCGGGTGGTACGGCTATGGGTCAAAAACGCGGTGTTGATACTCGATTTTACAGTCATTTTGCATTATTGAGTCATAAAATAAAACGCCACCGTTTCTCAGTACGTTACGATTATTTTGAGGTGACAGACAAAGATGATTGGATGTTTGACCCTAATGCAAGTTATGGCGAGGGACTAACAGCAACTTGGCGTTATCAGCTTACACCACAATGGCAAATAGGTGTTGAGGGGTCAGCGCTTCATAGCCAAGCAGATAACCGAGTAGCTATGAATAAAGAATCGAGGATATCGCAGCAGCAAATAGCATTAAATGCTCAGTTTCGGTTTTAGTTAGTAGAAAAAAGAGAAACATATAAGGGCTCTTGCGAGCCCTACTTTGTATTAATGGCTTTTTATTTTTTGTTAAAAGCGCGTTTCATGTAATTAGGTGTTGCGAGTGCACCGTGATGAATACCGCCATTGTAGTATTCACTATGCTCAGCAATTATGGCTGCGCCGTCTTCTCTAAAACCGTTAAATGCTTCAGATTTGCGAGCTAGCGTCACCGACCACAACCCACTTGGATAAATAGGTTGTGGGAATGGCAGGGTTTGCAAGTCGTTAAAACCAACACTTAGCATAGCTTCGCGCATTTCAACCAGTAGTGGCATATGCATAAGTGGCGATTCACTTTGTTGTACGAGTATTCCACCAGGGCGAAGTGCGTTTAAACAGCTAGTATAAAACGCATGGTTAAATAAACCCTCACCAGGGCCTACCGGATCAGTTCCATCAACAATCACTACATCAATAGACTCACCAGCTGCTTCACGCATATATTTAATGCCATCGTCAAACATCACAGTGGCACGTGGATCGTTATTTGATTCACATAACTCTGGGAAGTACTTTAACGACATTTGGGTAACTACTTCGTCAATATCGATTTGTGTCACAGTTTCTACACTTGGGTGCTTAAGCACTTCACGTAATGTACCGCAATCGCCGCCGCCAATAATAACCACATTTTTAGGGTTTGGGTGTGCTAGTAATGCTGGGTGGCTGATCATTTCATGATAAAAAAAGTTTTCACGGCTACTCACCATAGTGCAACCATCAATGATCATTAAATTACCAAAGTCTGTGGTTTCAAACATTTCTACTTTTTGAAAAGGAGACTGTTTTTCATCTAACTTTTTGTTAATACGTAATGAAAATGCGCTGCCATCGCGGTCGCTAATTTCAGTAAACCACTTACTTTGATCTAAATTTGCCATAGTTGTTGTTACACTTTTGGTTGAGTATGAAAAAAGGAGGCAATTCTGCCAGTGCTTGCGCTATTGCTCAATCAAATTTTACGCTCTTTAGCGAATAAAGTTAGCTATAAAGAGGGGAAAGTTCAATTTTTGTTAGCTTAGCAGATAGTGACGTATTAAAATGCCCCTTTACACCTAATTTAATAAAGAAGAGTTGCCATGACTTGGGGTTTAGAAACAGCACGTGCTACATACAATGTTGCTCATTGGAGCGATGGTTATTTTGATATTAACGCACAAGGTGAATTGATAGCCTATCCGGATGGCGACCAAACAAAACCTGCCATTTCTTTAAGCCAGCTTACTGAGCAATTTAAACAGCAAGGATTAACCTTACCTGTATTGGTGCGCTTTACCGATATTTTAAAAAACCGTGTAGATACGCTCACCAATGCGTTTACTCAAGCGCGTAGCAACCGTGCATATAATGGTAAATACACCTGTGTTTACCCTATAAAAGTAAATCAACAGCGCTCTGTAGTCAGTAAACTATTGGCACACCCAAGTGGTTTAGTGGGGCTTGAAGCTGGTTCTAAACCTGAACTAATGGCAATTTTAGGTGTGGCAAAAGAGCCTATTACTATTGTATGTAACGGCTACAAAGACAGTGAGTTTTTACGTTTAGCCTGTATTGGTCAAGCAATGGGGCACAGCGTTAAAATTGTGGTTGAAAAACTCTCTGAGCTAACCACACTGCTGGAAGAAATTGATAATTTAGGTATTGAGCCTGCTATTGGTATTCGCATTCGCCTAAATTCGGTTGGTAAAGGTAAATGGCAAAATACCGGTGGTGAAAAAGGTAAGTTTGGCTTAACTGCAGGACAAGTACTCAGTGCAGTGGAAGTGCTCAAGCAACATAACAAGTTGCATTTAATGCAAATGGTACATTTTCATATTGGTTCTCAAATTGCCAATATTCGCGATATTCATCGTGCTTTGCGCGAATGTGCTCGCCATTTTGCTGAATTAACTCAATACGGTGTACCGCTCAATACTGTTGATGTGGGTGGCGGGCTTGGCGTTGACTACGAAGGTTCAGGCTCACGTAGTGCTTGCTCAATGAACTACACAGTCGAAGAATATGCGCGTAATGTAGTAAATGCATTTGCCGAGGTGTGCGACCAACATAACTTAGCTCACCCTGCAATTATTACCGAATCTGGCCGTGCTCTTACTGCACATCATGCGGTGCTTATTACCGATGTGATTGATGTTGAAAAAGCACCAAATCATTTAAACCCAGAACCACCTGTTAAAAACAGTGCCTTAGTATTGGATGAAATGTGGCAGTGTTTACAACGTTTGAACCCGCGTATGGCATTAGAGATTTATCATGATGCAATGCACTTATTTAGTGAAGCACACGATCAATACGTACATGGTTTAGTAAGCATGCTAGAGTGGGCGAAAATAGAGCAGCTTTACTTTACTATTTTACATCGCGTTCGTGCTTCATTAAGCTCTAATGCACGAGCTCACCGCGAAGTGCTGGATGATTTAAACGAAAAACTAGCCGATAAACTGTTTGTGAATTTTTCATTATTTCAGTCGTTACCCGATGTGTGGGGCATTCAGCAGTTATTTCCGGTTATGCCCATCGAAAACCTAACGCAGCCGCTTACTCAGCGCGCTATTATCCAAGACATTACTTGTGATTCTGACGGGCAAATACGTGAGTACGTTGAAGGTGCAGGAATTGAAACCAGTTTACCTATTCCTGAATATACACAAGGTCAGCAGTATCATATTGCGATGTTTATGGTAGGGGCATACCAAGAGATTTTAGGTGATTTACATAACTTATTTGGTGATACCGATTCAGTCCATGTTGAGCTTAATAAGCAAGGATATGTGTTAACCAATGCCATTAAAGGTGACAGCGTTAAGGATGTATTAAAATTTGTTGATTATGATAGCGAGTTATTAGCTGATAACTTTGCCACTCAAATTAATAAACTTGACGTATCAGAACACTGTAAAGAAGGGTACCTAGCCGAGCTCAATGCAGGGCTTGAAGGCTACACCTATTTTGAAGATTAATTTAGTTGCATAGTTAAGTGCGGTCATTCGTGGCTGCACGATGTTTAAAGGAATAGAAGTAATGTCAGTTATTCGCAGTGTATTTAGTATTTTCTTTTACACAATAAACACTCTTTTTTGGTTTGTACCTATTTTTATTTGTGGCATCGTTAAGCTAATCCCAATTAAGGGACTTCAAAAATTAATGAGCTGGACAGCCAAGCAGTGTGCCTCTATTTGGGTGACGTTTAACACGCTAAATCAAACGTTATTAACGTCAACAAAGCTAAATGTAACCGGTCTAGAAGAGCTAAAATTGAAAGATTGGTACTTAGTTATTGCGAACCACCAAAGCTGGGTGGATATTTTAGTGTTACAGCGAGTGTTTAACCGCAAAATACCTTTTTTAAACTTCTTTTTGAAAAAAGAGCTTATTTATGTACCTGTTTTAGGTTTGTGTTGGTGGGCGCTCGACTTTCCTTTTATGACCCGCACCAGTAAAAGCCAATTAAAAAAGAATCCTAAATTGCGTGGTAAAGATTTAGAAACGACTCGTAAAGCGTGTGAAAAATTTAAAGAAATGCCGGTTAGTGTGGTTAACTTTGTTGAAGGTACGCGTTTTACAGCGCAAAAGCATGCGCGCCAAAATAGCCCGTTTCCTCACTTACTTAAACCGAAAGCGGGTGGTGTGGCTTTTGTAATGCAAGCTATGGGTGAGCAAATTTCTAAGGTGGTAAATGTCACTATTCATTACCCTGAGGGCATTCCTACTTTTATGGATTTTGCAGCCGGTAAAGTAAAACACATTGATGTACATGTTGAAGTAAAAGGCGTTAGTGACGACTTAATTGGTGATTACACAAATGATCCTGACTTTAGAGTACGTTTTCAAACTGAATTAAATCGCGTGTGGGAAGAAAAGAACCAGACGCTCGTTAATTTCAAACAAAAATAAAAAATGAGCTAACAGTTATGCTAAAAAAATGGTTACCTAATTGGTTAAATGGCTTAATTGTTGGCTGTGTTTTATTCGCTAATTTAATAATATTTGGCGCATTAGTACTTATCCTAGGGTTAGTTAAATTGGTTTTGCCCATACCCGTAGTAAGTAAATTATTACACAGTGCGTACAAGGGGTGGTGTAAAGGTAACCGCTTAGGGCTATGGCTAGGCTGTAATGATATTAAAGTTAATATTAGTGGGGAGGTGAATGCCAATAGTTGGTATTTGCTAATCAGTAATCATATTAGCTGGCTTGATATTGCGGTATTAAGCTCGTTGGATGCATTGCCAGCTCCTAAGTTTTTTTTAAAAGATGAGCTTAAGTATGTGCCATTTATAGGCACTGGTGCGTGGGCAATGGGTATGCCCTTTATGAAACGGGTGAGCAAAGCGCAATTGGTAAAAAATCCCAATTTAAAAGGCTTAGATGTCGAGCGCACTAAGCGCAGTTGCCGTAACTTTCGTCATCATCCTACAACCATAGTTAATTTTGTAGAAGGTACACGTTTTACTGCGCAAAAGCATAAGCATCAACAAAGCCCTTTTCAGCATTTATTAAAGCCTAAGGCTGGTGGAACTGCTTTTGCCTTAGAAGTTTTAAACGAGCAATTTGACGCTATGCTTAACACTAGTTTAGTGTATAGCGGTAAGTCAGATCATGTGTGTCGTAATATTTTAAAAGGCGAACTAGAGTCTATTAATATTACAATTGAGGTGATGCCAATAAATACACAGATGATTGGCAGTTACCAAACAGATCACGCATTTAGAGCCGAGTTTCAGCAATATTTAAATAATTTATGGACAAAAAAAGATAAGCAATTAAGCGCTATTCATATTCAGCAAGCTAGTACTGAATTAACTCCCAGTAAGGAAATTGAAATACCATGACCAAAACACACCTACAGGAGCTAATTACTCCTTGGTTTGAAAAAGTCCCCGATGCTTTTTTTCTCAGCGCAATCACGGCCTCATCCATTGGCATCCTTTCGTTATTATTTGTTTACTTATTTACCCGTCGCTTAATGTTACCGGGTATTCAAAAGGTGGTGACTAAACTCTCTCCTGAGCGTATTGGTTCATTGTCACCTATGTTGACCAAGCTGAATAAACGAATTGCTTGCTTGTTATGTTGTGTGCTTTTTTTAGCCACATTTGATAGTGTTTATCCCGTTAATGAAATTGCCCAAGAGATCCTTAAAACCATTGGCCAAGCATTATTAATTATTTATATAGGTTTTATTATTAGCAGCATAGTGAGCATTGCTGGCGCTATTTATAACCAACTAGACTTTGCCCGCGAAGTGCCTATTCAAGGGCTAATTCAAGTAGTGAAGCTGATCACCTTTATTGTGTGTTCAATATTAATTGTTAGTATTGTGCTTGAAAAATCGCCGACTTATATTCTCTCTGGTTTTGGTGCGATCGCCGCTGTTACTTTATTAGTATTTAAAGACACCATATTAGGTTTTGTCGCCAGCATTCAAATTGCCGCTAATCGTTTAGTGACCTATGGGGACTGGATCCAAGTAGATAACTACGGCGCCGATGGCGAAGTAATTGATTTAGGGCTTAATACTGTAAAAGTGCGTAACTGGGACAACACCATAACGACTATACCAACTTATATGCTGGTGGCCGGTTCATTTAAAAATTGGCGCGGTATGCAGGAGTCTGGTGGGCGACGTATTAAACGTTCTTTAAACATTGATATGAACAGCATCTTTTTAGTTGATGATGACTTTAAAGCGCAAATAGAAGCGGCAATACCACTGCAAGAATATATTCGACTAGGCACACTTCCCGATCCGGTGTCTAACTTAGGGCTATTTCGTCGCTATGCAGAGGGTTACTTAAAACAACACAGTAAAATCAATACCTCGCTCACACTCATGGTGCGTGAACTACAACCGCTTAACCATGGCCTCCCGATTGAGTTTTACTGCTTTAGTGAAGACAAACGTTGGATATCTTACGAGCATTTACAAGCTGAAATTATGGATCATTTACTGGCCGTATTACCGGTGTTTGGACTGCGCGCTTATCAAAGTGTTAGTGGGCAGTTAAGCCCAGCTGACGGGGTAAATATGGCGGGCAAACCTAGTATTAAAGTGCCCAATAATGCTGTCCAAGGCCAACACCAATAAACAATAATAATAGCCACCAAATAGGTGGCTTTTTCATACGTAGCCACGCAAATGCAGCAATCACTAATGCAATATGCCACACACTATTAATAGCTGAAGTCCAAATGGGCGAATACAATGCTGCAGCTAAAAAGCCAACCACGGCGGCATTAAGCGCGGCAATTGAGCTGGCAAAGCGGGGCTTACTGGCTAAATTAATCCAGCTTTTCTGAAATGCCAACATGAGTAAAAACCCTGGGGTAAATATCAATAATGTAGCTATGATTGCGCCCATTATTGGCTGCTCGGTATTTAGCTGCGCGCCTAAGTAGGTGGCTATTGTAAACATAGGCCCAGGTATAGCCTGAGCACTGGCGTAAGCCGTTAAAAATTGATCATCACTTAACGTTGGCACACCCGCTTGAAGTACTGGCAACACAACATGCCCGCCACCAAATACCATAGCACCAGCTTGGTAAAAAGGCGCAAATAACGCAAATTCTTGCCCTATTGGAATAAAGCTAACTCCAAGCAGTAGCGCAAATAAACTAAGTGCAACCCAGTTAACTTTCCCCTGATCACTGCTAGTTTGCTGTGATAAATCACTTAATTTTAAGAGTGGCCAGATAGCGCCGACTGCGGCCGCAATCAGTAAAATAATAATTTGTGTACTTAACATCGGCAGTAGAACAAGAGCTAGGGTGCTTATAACTGCAATTAGCTTAAGGATTAGATTGCTGCAAAAGCTTTTGGCCATACTAAGGGTCGCATCGGCAACAATCACTACAGCAAAGAGCTTCAATCCGGTGATCACAGCAAAATAAACGGCGTCAAATTGGTGAGCACTAATAGCAAGCAGTGTCATTATTAAAAAAGAAGGCAAGGTAAAACCAATAAATGCGGTGATGCCACCGAGTACACCTGCACGCTCTACTCCAATTGCAAAGCTAACCTGACTAGAGCCAGGGCCAGGCAAAGCTTGGCTGAGGCTTATTAGCTGTGAATAGCGACTGATACTTAACCAGCGCAGCGAATCAACAAAGTGATGTTTAAAGTAACCTAAATGGGCGGCAGGGCCGCCAAAACTCATGCAGCCAAGCAAAAAAAACTGCCTAAAAATCGCAATTAACATAGTGGCCATCGCCTTTTTGATAAATCATTAAAGTGTCACAAATAAGTATGACATTTTTATGAAACGCTATCATTAGTCCGTATGAAGTAAGTAATAATACGTGTTTTACGTTACTCTTCATTTTTGGTTCATACAAATGTTTGCATAATTGCAATAATAAATTCTAAATGAATAGGAAATTACCATGATGTTAACCAAATCACTTTTAAGTGTCACTGTCGTTGCCGTATTACTTTCTGGCTGTGAAATGAATAACACGGGTAAAGGCGCCGCTATTGGTGCTGCAGCAGGGGGAATTTTAGGTAAAGCTACAGGTAACCACAAAGATAAACGTATTTTTATTGGTGCAGCTATTGGTGCGCTAGCGGGTGCAGCTGTAGGTGATTACATGGATAAACAAGAAGCTGCTTTTCGTGATGAACTAGCAGGTTCGGGAGTTGAAGTGGTACGTGAAGGTGATAACTTACGCTTAGTGATGCCCTCTAATATTACGTTTGCGACTGATCAATCTTATATTTCATCGGGCTTTCATGACACTCTAAATGCGATAGCAAATGTAATGAATAAATACGAAAAAACCTACTTAAGTGTTGAAGGTCACACCGACAGCACGGGCAAAGATAGTTACAACATGACTCTTTCAGAGCAGCGTGCACAAAGTGTAAAAAATTATTTGGTAAACCAACAAATTATGGCTGCACGAGTAAGCACGAGCGGCTTTGGTGAATCACGCCCAATTGCCACTAACGGTACCGCGAATGGTCGCGCGCAAAACCGCCGCGTCGAAATTCAAATAGTGCCTAATACACAAGGTTAATAGCTAAAACCGCGCAAATGCGTGGTTTTGTATATTTTAATGGCACTTTTGCCTGCGTTAGCTGTCACAAATAGTTCTTCGATAAGGACATATTTATGGCAGCGTGGCGCACGGCAATTATTTTATCAATATGTTTACACGGATTAGTTTTGCTTTTTGCTGCCACATTAAAAGCACCTGACATAAAACCACCGCAATCAATCCCCATTAAAGCTTATATGGTAAGTGTGCCAGCTAAAATTAAAGCAACACAACAAGTCCCTCAACAACGCGCTCATACAAATAAAAATACAGAAATTAAATCTATTGAGCCTATTAATGCCACCCAATCAAAACCACTAAATATTAATTATAAAAAAACAGAGAAAACGACTAAGCCGCTAAATACCATCACGAAAAATACTCAGCCTGTAATTTTAAAGCCTTATAAAAAGATCGATTTAAACAAAGGACTCAACAGTATTTTACAGCAACAAACTGGCTATTCTGATACTGCAAAGAGTGACCTTCAGAAAAAGCGTATTACAGTTTCAAAAGAGCATGCAGGCAAGGTAAAGCCACTATTAAAAATAGAGCAGCAAAATATGCAATTTACCACTTATCGACGAGGTGATAGCTGTTTTAGAAAGGTATCTGTTGGTGCAGGGGTTATGCCAAAAAATGACTTGCCCGAAAGTTACATAGCTGGTGTAAAGTGCGATAAAACTAAGCTAACTGAGGCTTACGATACCGCAATGAATAAATGGCTTAAAAAGAAGTAGCAACTAAAATGCAATCAATCTAAATTAAACTGTAATTCACATAGTTTTTGATACAAAGGGTTACTTGCCATTAATTGCTGATGAGTGCCTGTAGCTTTTATTTCGCCATTTTCCATTACCACAATCATATCGGCATGTTTTACCGTGGCCAGTCTATGGGCAATAATCAGCGTTGTTCTATTTTGCATTAAGTGTTCAAGTGCGGCCTGAACATGATGCTCGCTTTGCGCATCAAGCGCGCTGGTAGCCTCATCAAGTAGCAGTATTTCTGGGTCTTTTAAAATGGCGCGAGCAAGAACAATACGCTGCTTTTGCCCACCCGATAGCCTTACACCTTGTTCACCTAAGAAGCTGTTATAGCCTTGTGGTAACTGTTTTATAAATTCATCAGCATGGGCATGTTTAGCGGCTGCATAAACTTGCTCGTCACTGGCGCTTGGGTTGCCATAGCGAATATTATGCATAACATCAGAGCTAAATAAAATCGGGTTTTGTGCCACCATCCCCATTTTGTTGCGTAAGGTGTTTAACGACAACTGTTTAATATTTATATTATGAAACTTAATCGCTCCGCTAGCAGGGTCATAAAAACGCTGTAACAGTTCAAACAAGGTGGTTTTACCGGCACCTGAAGGGCCAACAATAGCCACGGTTTTACCTGTTTCAATATTTAAGCTGATATTATTTAATGCGCTTACATCTGCGCGAGAAGGGTAATTAAAACTAATACCTTCAAGTGAAATTGCACTGTTGCTGGTAGTTGTATGCAACTGATCATCTTGTGGAATTTCGGGGTTTTGTATTTTACTTTCAACCGCAAGTAGCTCGAGCAATCTTGCTGCGGCTCCTGCGGCGCGTTGTAGTTCACCATAAACCTCAGCAACGGTTGCTACCGACATGGCCACCATAATGGCATAAAACACAAAAGCACCGAGTTCACCGCCCGTCATAGTGCCTGCGAGCACATCACTACCGCCTACCCAGAGCATGGCACTAATAGCGCTAAAGGTAAGAAAAATAACTGCTGCAATTAAAAACGAACGTTGTTTAATGCGGCTTTTGGCAACGTTAAAGGCCTTTTCAGTTTCATTAGCAAAAGCAGATTGTTCTTGCTGTTCATGGCTATAACTCTGTACCACTTTTATGTTTTGAATGATCTCACCAGCATAGGTGCTGATATCTGCAATCGCATCTTGGCTAGAACTTGCAAGTTTGCGTACCTTTTTACCAAAAACTAACATAGGCACCAGTACTAAAGGGACGCAGGCCACGACGACTAAGGTAAGCTTTAAATTAGTAACAAGTAGCATAATTAAACCACCGACTAACATTAGCGCGCTTCGCAGCGCCATAGAAAATGATGAGCCGATAATAGATTGTAATAAGGTAGTGTCGGTAGTGAGTCGCGACATCAGCTCGCCACTGCGGTTTTCTTCAAAATAACTCGGATGCAAAGTAACAATACGATTGAATACAGCTTTTCGAATGTCATTACTGACTCGCTCGCCAATCCAAGACATTAAATAAAATCGGCTGAATGTACCCACCGCCAATAAACTGATTAAGCCAATTAATACCAAAACAGCTTGTTGTAATTGCGCTTGAGAACCGGCAATAAAGCCATGATCAATCACAAACTTAACGCCTTGGCCTAGCGATAAATTAACCCCTGCGGTGGCAAGTAATGCTACTAGAGCCCCTAAAACCACCCATTTATAAGGCTTAATAAAATTGAATATAGGGAATAAAGCGCTAAAGGCGGCTTTATCTGAAGCAGGCTTGTCTGTAGGCATAGTAGATTCTTATTGATGATTAAGGTATAGATATGGCATCAATAGATTAAAAATCAATAGTATTAAAAATCATCAACAGGGAAAATTATGACAACTAAACAGATAACAGGCGAGTTTACCGTTACATTAGCGCCTATAGAAGGGTATGCACATGGGCAGCAAGGCGTTAATCTAGGTCGGATGTCGATTGATAAACAATTTACTGGTAGCTTAACGGCAACTAGCCAAGGCGAAATGCTTAGCGCCATGACTCCCACCCAAGGCAGCGCTGGTTATGTTGCAATAGAGCAAGTGATAGGCGAGCTTGAGGGCAAAAAAGGCAGTTTTGTACTGCAGCATTTTGGGCTGATGGACAAAGGCCAAGACAGCTTAATTTTAAAAGTGGTGCCCGACTCAGGCACTGATGAGCTAGCAGGACTAACTGGCAGTATGAAAATACGGATTGAGCAAGGTATTCATCATTACGATTTTGAATACAGCCTATAAAGCAGGTATTTGTAATGCAAAAAGTAATCGAATTCAGAAAGTCCCGTTTTTTGGGTGGGGTAGATATAGTCGCACTAAATGATCGCATACAGGAATTAAGCCAAGACGGTTGGAAAGTAATAAACGCAGTGCCATTGACAGGCTTTTATGGGCAGGTGCATGGTTATGCATTACTAATTGAAAATGAAGAAATATAAGGGTTACTAATGGCGTTATCATTATGGTTGAGCTTAGCACTGGTGTGCATGATGGGGGCAATGTCGCCTGGGCCCAGTTTAGCTGTGGTATTAAAACATAGCTTAAGCGGTGGCATGAAAAATGGCATGCTGGCAGCATTAAGCCATGGTTTTGGAGTGGGCTTATATGCCGCAGCTTCACTGTTGGGATTAGGTGCATTGATGTTGCAATTTCCTACTGTGTACCAATTTTTAGTGTATTTAGGGGCAGCCTATTTAGCGTATTTAGGTTTGAAAATACTATTTTCAAAACCCAGCGACAGCGAGCTACATATTCAGCAAAGCGACGTGAGCAGTTCTAAGGCGTTACAAGATGGCTTTGCCATTGCATTTTTAAACCCTAAGCTAGCAATTTTCTTTCTGGCATTATTTTCACAATTTATTGACCCAGAGAATCTTACTCTAAGTATTGGCGTTGTTATGTGCTTAACGGTTTTCGTGATAGATACCGGCTGGTATTTATTGGTAGCCTTACTCACTGAGGTGTCTAAAAAGCGCTTTGGTTTTACTAAACAAAATATATGGTTAGATAGGCTGTTAGGTGCGGTATTTATTGCGCTGGCAATTAAAGTGGTTATTGGATTGTAACTATCAAGGTGGTTGAATTGTGTACAACTTATAATTAATGTAACTTAAAAATACTATAATTTAAAAGTAATAAAACTATGTCTAATATAACTTTAAAAAGTGCCACTTTTGATAACAAGGTAAAACAGTACTGGATGTGCTTAGCTGCAATATTTAGCCTTTTTCCAGTTGTAACTATTATACTTTTACCCGTTGTATTACTTTTAGTGTGGCTAGTCGCAAGTAGAGTATTAGCCGCTATGTCGGCCGATTTACTAGAGCGCAAGCTAGTGGTTAAACGCGGTATTTTATTTAAAGAAGAAAAATCGATTCCACTAGAAAAAATCACTGATGTCGGGTTGAGTCAGGGGCCGCTAATGCGCATGTTTGGCTTATACCGTTTAAGTTTTGAAACAGCAGGACAGTCGGGACATGGTGCGTTGGTATCGTTACTTGGGGTAGTTGATGCCAGTGAATTTCGTGAAGCCATTTTAACGCAAAAAGATAACCTCACTGCAGAACAACCCGTTCAAGCAAAACAAGACGAGCCACCAAGCCAAGTCGAACTGATTCGCTCATTGACCTACAGTGTAAAAAATATCGAGCAAATGTTAGTTACTTTATTGGATGAGAAAAAGTAACCAACAGCTCTCTTTGAAAATAGGTTATTTTTATTAAACCAATCTAAGGAAGTTATGAGCCTTAGATTGGTTTTCTCGTGTTTAGAGTAATTTACCCTTGTATTTCAGGCTGACCTGCTAGCATACGTAATTCTTTGCTGCGCTCGGTTTGCATTTCGTAAGAGGTTGTTTTTATGCTGCTTACATAATTCCACTTAGCGCTTACTTGTTCTTGAGTGAAGGTAACTGTTAGATAACCTCGGTCAGCCAAATTGCTATAAGCCAAGTCGTTTACAAGTAAAGCAAGAACTTGCTCCATTTGAACTGTAATTTCAGGGCCCTGTGTATTTAGTGCTAAGTATTTTTCAAGACCTGGCGAAGACACTGAAGAGGTGGCAAACTCAACTCCCGCATTTTGTGATGCGGCTATTGGATTGCTCGCATCAGTTTTTAATTGCCCAGCCCAACCATTGTGAGTATCGCCGGCTAACACCACTAAGTTTTTTTGTGCAGCAATAGCTGTACCAAGCAGTACCTCACGCTCATAGGCGTAGCCGTCCCAGGCATCTAAATTGTAAGGTGCGGTGGTATCAACACGCGCACGCTCTGCATCAGTTACTGTTGGATCACCAGCTAGAATACGGCCTTTAATTTGTGCCAGCTCAGCAAATAATGCTGATGCTTGAGCAAGCAGGGCGCCAGTGTCAGCACCATTTGCTTGGCTTACTTGTAGGCTCACTAAAAGCTGTAGTACTTCAAACGGCAGGTGCATCTTGGTCATTAACACTTGTTGGCCAAGTACTTGCCATTTTGAGTTTGAGGTTGTCATACCATCGGTGAGCCAGGTTAGTTGTTCACTACCCAGTAATGCGCGTGTGGGCGAACTAACAGCACTAACAAAATCGCTTTGCCCTTGTGCGCTAGTTAAATCAAAATCAGCATAGTTGAGTTGTTCATCACGAGCGAGCACACGGGTATCTAGCATGTATAGCGACATTAAATTACCAAATTCAAAACGGCGATAAATACGTTCTTTATCGGCTACATTACGTATAGGCATCCATTCAAAGTAGGCTTGTAGGGCATGTAGTTTACGCGCGCTAAATTCACCTTCACCGTCATTATGGTTTTCTGCACCTTCACGCCAAGTATCATTAGTAACCTCATGGTCGTCCCATACTGTTATAAAGGCGCAATTGCTGTGAGCTGCTTGTAAATTGCTATCGGTGCGGTAGTGGGCATAGCGTTTACGATAGTCAGTTAAGCTAATAATTTCATTGCTGTTATCTTCAGGTAGTAAGCGACCTAAGCTAGTTGCGTCTTCAGTAGCGTAGCCATTATTTCCATATTCGTATATGTAATCGCCTAAATGGAGTACCGCATCTAAGTCAGGTTGCTTTGCTATTTCACCATAAACATGAAAAAAGCCAGCAGGGTAATTAGCGCACGACACAACTGCCAGCTTTACTTGATCAATATTGCCTGTTGGTAATGTTTTACCTGAGCCAATAGGAGAGGTTTTACCATTTGATTTAAAGCGGTAGTAATACGTTGTGTTGGGATCAAGGCCTTGTAAGTCAATTTTGAGAGTAAAGTCTGTGGCTGCACTTATATAGGCTTCACCATCGTGACTAATAGAGGTGAAATTTTCATCTGTCGCAGCCTGCCATTGCACTTTAATACGGCTGGTTGCTGGATCTTTTGGTGTAACGCGAGTCCATAAAATTAAGCTATCTGCTAGTGGATCGCCACTAGCGACGCCATGGTTAAAGCTAACGTCAATAAAATTATCATCTTCATCATCAAACCGACAACCCGTTAACCCTAACGATAAGACTGCGACCCCAAATCCTGCTGCCGAGGCTTTTAAAAAAGTTCTTCGTGTAAGCGTCATTGCTTTGTACCTATAAAGTATAAAAAGCAAATCGTACCACATTAAGGTTACTTTTTTGTTAAAAAAATTAGAATGTATTCAACACTTTCGTTGCATCACAGGTGATAACTGTCACATTTCTGTAACCTACTCGAGTCAGTGCCTCAGCACTTAATGTTGCACGCGCGCCACTAGCGCAATGTAAATAAATAGGACGGGCTGCGTCTTTTTCTATTTCCATAAGTTTCATTTCAAGTAACCCGCGTGGAATGTTAATTGCGCCAGTAGCTGCTTTGGTGGCATGTTCAGCGGGTTCACGCACATCAATCAGTAAGCCTTTATTTTGCTCAAGTTCTTTCTTTGCTTGTTCGGCATCAATACGGCGCTGATTAGGAGTAATTATTTTTAGTAAATCGGGAATGGGTGTAAGCATGGTGTTTATTCCTTAAAGCCAAGTTTGCGTAATAAAGTGATCATTGGGCACCAGCTAGTAAAAGCTGATTGAATTAAATTTACTGCGATAAAAGCTGTAAAGTAAATCCACTTAGGATCGTGATAAGTTTGCAATAAAAGCGACACAATAATCATTATGCCAGCGATTAGTCTGAGTGCATTGTTTAGTTTCATTATAGTAGGCCAGTTATTTAATTCAGTACAGCTACTATATTAGATATATCTATATTAGTAAAATCTAATATTAGACTTTTCTAACCTAACGTCTTATACTCAGGCTCTATTTTAGAATAAGAGCATAGTATGAATATTGACTTTACTGCCATGGCCGGCAATGTAGAACAAGCTGAGCAGCTATTAAAAATTTTAGCCAATAAAAATCGCTTAATGGTTTTATGTTCTTTGCAAGATTCAGAAATGAGCGTATCTCAGCTTAATGAAGCCGTGCCATTAGCGCAGTCTGCGTTATCTCAGCATTTAGCAGCGCTGCGTAAAGCAAATATTGTGGCTACGCGCCGCGAGAGCCAAACAATTTATTATCGTGTCATTGATGAAAATGCGGTCGTTTTGCTTGGTACCTTGTATGGGTTATTTTGTAAGGGCTAAGTGCGATGAGCTTAATAGACAATGCGGTAAAAAGTAGTTTAAGTGGTCGCATTCCGATTATTATTTTTGTGATGTCTTTGTTACTTGGGGTATTTGCACTAAATCAGACACCTCGAGAAGAAGAGCCACAAATTACTGTGCCCATGCTCGATATTTATGTATCTGCACCTAACGTTGAGGCGCCTGAAGTCGCTAGGTTAGTAACTCAACCGCTCGAAAAGTTACTGGCCCAGTTGGTGGGAGTTGAGCATATTTACTCAACCACACAAACTAACAGTACAGTGGTTACGCTGCGCTTTGAAGTAGGGCACAACCGCGAACAAGCTATTTTAGATACCTACGCAAAACTAAATAGTTATCAGCATACAATGGCATCGGTGATCAAAAGTTGGCAAATTCGCCCAATAGAAGTAGATGACGTGCCTATTGTGATGTTAGGCCTCTACAGTAAAGACCCGCAACTCTATGGTGATTATGAACTAACCCGTTTTGCTAACGAAATTGCTAATAGTTTACAACGCATTGAGCATACCAGTGAAGTTAAAGTAATTTCGGGGCGTACACGTACTCTTACCATCAATTTAAATGCCAGCGCACTGGCTGCCCATCAAACCACGGTAAACGATGTTTTTTACGCATTAAATGTATCAAACCAACTCACCCAAGTGGGAAATGTGGTTGATAATCAGCAGCAAATTGCTATTCAGGCAGGTGATGTACTAAGAACACAATCAGCGGTAGAGCAATTAGTTGTTAATGTGGTTAATGGTAAAAGTGTTTACTTGATGGACATTGCAACAGTAAGCGATGGCCCTGGTGAAACTGAGCATTACCAATGGTTAGCGCAATCTACTGATCAGCAGCAGTTGCCTATGGTTACTTTAAGCGTAGCCAAGCAAACAGGGACTAATGCGGTTGCTGTTGCAAATGATGTTCATACCATGATGAATGAACTTACAAATACCTTATTACCACCAGAAGTTAGCTATACAGTACTCAGAGATTATGGCCAAACTGCGAATGAAAAAGTAAATAACCTCACATCAAGTTTAGTGTTTGCAGTGTTTACTGTGGTGATATTTGTTGGCGTGTTTTTAGGTTGGCGTCCTGCCGTGGTGGTTGGGCTGGCGGTTCCTATTTGTTATGGCATTACACTCTCATTAGATTTTGCATTTGGTTACACCATTAACCGGGTGACCTTATTTGCGCTTATTTTATCATTAGGCTTACTGGTAGACGACCCTATCACGGGTATTGATAATATTAGTCGCTTTATAAATAACAAAGGCGATAAAAAACAAAATGTTGTTGGCGCAATGAGCGAAATTCGAAATGCCTTGCTTATGTCGACACTCACTATAATGGTGGCGTTTATTCCACTGGCGTTTATTACCGGCATGATGGGGCCATACATGGCACCTATGGCGTTCAACGTGCCCATTAGTGTCATGGTGTCTACTTTGGTAGCCTTTTTTGTCACCCCATGGTTGGCAATGAAATTGCTTAAATCAAACACCTTAGAACAACCTGAGCTTGAGCCTAAAGCGGGTTTATACCAACGATTACTCAGTCCATTACTTGCCTCAAAAGTGCGAGCTAAATGGGTGCTATGGATAACATTAGGATTGTTTATTATCAGTGCCATGTTACCCGTGATGCGCTTGGTACCATTAAAACTCCTGCCCTTTGATAACAAAAATGAGCTGCAAGTACTTATAGATATGCCAGAGGGTACTAATCTAGAGAGCACAGCTGCTTTTACTAAGCAAATTCAAACCCTCACGTGGCAGTTAAATGAAGTAAGTGAAATAGCCGCATATATTGGGCAGCCCTCCAGCATGGATTTTAATGGCATGGTGCGTGGTTATTATCGCCGTGAAGCTGCTAACTTAGCAGAGCTCAGAGTATTGCTGGTGGATAAATCAGCACGAGATCATCAATCACATGGGGTGGTTATGCGGTTACGCGAACAACTTGCTCCTTTAGCAAAAAATGGCATTGTTATTAAAGTGGTTGAGGTACCACCTGGGCCACCGGTGTTGAGCACTTTAGTCGCTGAAGTGTATCGTGATCCCTTTGTTGATAAGCATACCCATAGGCAGGCTGCTCAACATGTTGCAGCACGTTTACGCCAAGAGCCTCATGTTGTTGAGGTTGATACCTCTTTGGTTGCTCCTGCGCCATTACAGCGCTTTATTACAGATAAATCCAAAGCTGCGCTCAGTGCTATTACTACCCAAAATATTGCACAAACACTCAGTATTGCTTCGCAGGGGCAACAGGTTGGAGTGTTGTACGTAAGCGATGAAACTCAGCCAGTCTCTATACAATTACAATTGCCTTATAGCGAACGTAATCAGCTTTCACAATTACTTGCGCTGCAAGTAAGAGGGGATAGGGACTTAGCTAAAACCAGTAATGAGTTAGGTATAACAAGTGCACCAAGGCCTTTAGTATCGCTTTCAGAGCTGGGAGAGTTTGAACCATTAAACGTGGCCCACACACTAATGCGTAAAGATCAGCGTGACGTTATTTATGTGATGGCGGAACTAAATGGACGCACGCCTGCAGAGATTATTGCGGATGTAAATGCCGATTTAAACGCAAGTGATCATGGGTTTGAAAAAAGCGTGTGGTTAACACGGCACTTTTTTAATAATGGCGGAACCGCGCCATGGCAATTACCGCAAGGAACTGATGTTAACTTCAGTGGTGAAGGTGAGTGGCGTATCACCATTGATGTGTTCAGGGATATGGGCATTGCTTTTGCCTTTGCGCTCAGTGCTATATTTATTATTTTACGTATTCAAACTCAATCTGTTAGTTTGTCGCTGATTATCATGTCGGCTATTCCATTAACTGTGATTGGTATTATGCCCGGATTTTGGTTACTCAATCAATTTGGTGAACGCACCATAGCGGGGGCTCCTGAGCCGGTATTATTTACCGCTACTGCGATGATAGGCATGATTGCCTTAGCAGGTATTGTCGTTCGTAACTCACTTATTTTAGTCGAATTTATTAACCAAGCACGAACTCAGGGGATGGCAATAAAAGAGGCACTTATTGCTGCAGGGGCGGTACGAATGCGGCCAGTATTATTAACCGCCGGAACTACTTTGTTAGGTAACTTAGTGATCACACTTGACCCAGTATTTAGCGGATTAGCCATAGCAATTATTTTTGGCATCGTGGCGTCTACCGTATTTTCGTTATTTGTTGTACCGCTTGTTTATTATTTAGTGTTTACAAACCCAGAGGAAGAAGCACATGCAGGGTAAATCAAAAGTTTTAGGCGCAATCAGTGCATTGGTTGTGGTTATTGTAGCTGTGCTATATATGGCCGGTAGCTTTAGTGATAAACAATCTGCAGGGTTAAAAGAGATTCCAGTTACTCAATATCAAGGTGAGGTGGTCACTGTTGAGCTGCAAACTATTTCGCGAACAGAGTATGTACCAGGGAGTGTAATTGCGAAACAAAACACCCAAATTTCGTCAAATGTAATGGCACAAGTAAAGCAATTTAAAGTGCGCGCCGGTGATAAAGTTAATCAAGGTGACTTATTGATCACCCTTAAGCAAGATGACTTTAAAGCGATGCTGGCACAAAGTGAGGCAAATATTAATGCGGTGCAAGCCTCATTAAACCAAGCTAAAAAGCAACTTATTAGAGTAACTGACTTACAGGCAAAAGGGTTAGTACCAGTGAGTGAATTTGATGATGCTAAAGCAAAATTTGATAACTTAACTGCCAACTTAGCTGGAGCAAAACAGCAGCAAGCCCAGGCGCAAGTATCACTTAACTACACGCAAATTAAAGCCCCTATATCTGGTGTCGTTGTTGAGCGTTTAGCTGAACCTGGCGATACAGCCACACCTGGTATACCGTTGTTAACGCTTTATAATCCAAAGCAACTTCAACTTGCTTTTAATGTACGAGAGCAACAAGCAGTAAAGCTTAAGTTAGGCGATCGTTTAAACGTGAGTTTACCTTCGCTCAACCTAACAACGGTTGCAAATATCAGTGAAATTGTACCAGTCGTTGATAACGCTGCACGTAGCTTACTGATCCGATTAGAAATTGAGCCACAATCAGGGATGATCCCTGGGTTATATGCACAATTGCATTTACCGTTTGAAAACACCCAAGGTGTGCTTGTTAACCCTAATTGGATACATGACTTTGGACAGCTCAGTATGATGTATGTCATTAACGCTGACAAAATTGAGCGTCGTTTTGTGCGCTTAGGTGAGCAGATTGATAATCAGCAACATATTATTACGGGCCTTAAAGCTGGCGATAAAATAGCAGTGGATTATCAACCAATAACTGAATAACCAGAGTTCAGGTTAAATAAAAGTGGCTATTTCATCCAGCGACTTTTTATCAAGTGCATGCAGTGGTACCGTTGCATGCTCATCGGGGTAGCCTGCAATTAATAGCATGTAAGGGCGCTCGTTATCTTTGTCGCGACCACAAATATCGGTTAAAAAGCTCATTGGTTTTGGCGTGTGGGTCAAGGTTGCAAGGCCTGCTCGGTGTAGTGCTTGAATTAAAAAACCAGTGGCCAGCCCTACTGATTCATGCACATAGTAATTGGTGTTTTTGTCGTCCGTATTTACACCTCCCTTTTTTTGACTAAACACTGCAATCAACCATGGTGCGTGCTCTAAATAGGGTTTATTAGCATCGGTGCCTAATGGTTTTAATGCATCAAGCCATTCTTCGCCTGCGCGACCTTCATAAAATGAGCGTTCTAATTTCTCGGCTGCTTCACGAATTTGCTTTTTAACATCTGCGCTATTAATGGCCACAAAATGCCAAGGCTGGTGGTTTGCGCCACTAGGTGCTGTACCTGCCGCTTTTATACAGGTTTCGATTATTTCTTTTGGCACCTGGCGGTTACTAAAGCTGCGAATACTATGGCGGCGTTGGCTAGTTTGTAAAAACTCATTCGCTCGCTCGAGCATTTCCTCTGACGGGTATTCTATAAAATCGGTTAATGGTTGGCTTTTGTGATCTTGCATGGCTGTTCGCTTCTTATTTTTAGAGTGTTTTGTTTTTATACCGAGAGGCTCATTTCTACGCAAGTGTTATTAAGTTTATTCAATCATAAAAATAAACTGGCAGTAAAAAATTTTTAGCAAAAACAAATTTGAGTAGCAGTAAGATCTCAATGAAACGAGAAAGGGCCTTGCGGCCCTTAGTGTTGCAGCAAGTAACACATTTTTTATAGGTTAAAGTCTACAGCGTAGGCTACATAGGCTTTTACATCAGAGCCGTCCATGTCGTTATCTGATAGACCAAAAGTAAAACCATCTTTAGACACAGATACACCATAATCAATAATATTGTCATCACCGATGAAATCGCCTGAGTAATGCCCTATGTGTAGCGCCATTTCTGTGCCATCGCTACCAACAGCGAAGCTGTAATCGGCATTTAGATACAATGAATCACCAAAATCAGTACCGTCACCATTGGCAGCAGAAGTTGCAAGTACGGCTGCGCCAAATGTAAAACCTTGGACACTAATGCTACCGTAAACTTCAGAAAAATCTGCATCGGCACCTGATGCCGCATCTGGGTACGCGTAATAAATATAACCTACGTCATAACTCACGCTTTCATTAATTGCGCCGCCAAAACCTGCGTATAAGTCTAGCTCGTAGGTCATTTCATCGGCCCAAGACGCATTTGACGCCCAAGTACCCGCATAAAAGCCAGATTCATTAGCGTAATCAATACCGCCAGATACAGCTGCATCGCCCCCAGTTTGCTCTTGTCCGCGCCATAAGTAGTTAGAAGTGGCTGCTGCATTTGCTGTTACTTCAGCACATGCAGTAGTTGATGTCATTCCTGTTAATGCCAATGCACTGATCAATATTGTTTTTTGTAGTTTTAGCATGTCTTATTTCCCATTGTATGATTTTGCACGCCAAGGCTTTTTATTATGAATGACTACAACCTTTTGTTTGGCGGCATTTTATTATGTTACTAATGGGGTATTTGCACTGTGTGTGCCAAATTAAACTTATTTGTTTATAAATTATTTTTATTATTTAAAACAATGTATTGAAAATAACATGAGGTAGGTATACAAAAGTGATTATTTTAAAGGTTCACTTTGCTGGTGCAAAAAGTAGCCTAGCTGCACCATCAAAGCGCTGCTAGGCCATTTGGGTTTACTTGTTGATTAATTAACCAAATATGGTGCGCATTAGGGTAATTGTTTCGTTTACGCCACGACCTTTCTGTACTTCGCTAATAATGGAGTCGCGTTTAGCACGAATATGTTCTGGGATATCATCAGCAGCAAGAGCGCGGTCCACTAAAATCTCAGCAGATTCTTTACCTCGGCGTGGCGCTTTACTGCTGCTAGAAGTGCTACGTGTAGGTTTATTAAGTAGCTTAATGTAGTTAGAGTTATCAGCAGTGTTAGTATCTGCATAGTAAAAAAAACAAGGTATAAGCGCTTTAATATCTACTAATTGGGTTTCTAGTTCATTACCAGCGTTGGCCATTTTAAACCATGACATAGCGTGAATACTTTGTACTACATCTTGCCAATAACGCTCAAAGTCGCGGTTATTTAATTTGGTGATACCTAAAGCTGAGCAAAGTGCATCTAAGCGGCTATTGCTTATTGGTGTAAATACATCAGGGCGGCGCATTGCTAATAAGCGGGTGGCAGGTGCCAGTGTTGGTTTTTCATCACTACCATTAAATGCACTCAAGTAAGCAACTACAAATTGCTGATAATCAGTTTGGGCTACATCACCCTCAAGTGGAATGTTGCTAAGCGCGTCGTCGAAGGCACCTGGCAGGTCAGCCAGCATCTGGTGAAAACCTTTGGCGCTTTTGGTAGAGGCAAACCATTCTACATCAAAATTATAAGTACTCGGATCGAGTGATGCCATATGCTTACCGCTAAAAGCGAGTAAGTCTTCAGGGATCATATCTTTTAACGATTTTTCACGTAGGCCTGCAATATAAGTAGTTAAACGTAACTGCTCATCAAGTGCCACCAGTTCTTTATGTTGCTCTACAAACATACTCACTACTGGCCAAGGCGCTACCCGTAATGTTTTTAATTGTAAAAAGCTAATGGCTGAAATAAGTTGGTCATGCAGCTTTTTTAATAATGGTAATTGTGGGGTTTCGAGTAAGTCATAATTAATGCGGTCGCGGCTTGCGCTTAATAGCTCGTAACACCAACCTAAAAAGTCTTCTGGATGGTTTTCCACTTTCACAGCCATCAGGTTTAGGCTTAGCTCTGAAGATTGCTTCAGAATGTTTTGGTAAATTTGACTTTCTTGCTCGCCTAATGCCATTTTTGACGGTGAAATTAGCAGTTTCTTCATGCCTTGTAGACTCTCCGGTTAGATATACTTTTTAGTCGCTTTATTTTAGCTTATTTAGGCTAAATACAACAGGGGCGCGCATCATACCGAACAATTAAAGGAATGTAATCAGAAGCGTGAATCTTTAAGTTTATTAAAGTGAGTCTTCAAAACCTAATTTAGAAAGAGGATAGCTATGGTTAATACATTTTTATTTGTTTAACAATGCTTTTCGCGCTAACTCTCGCTATGATAAGAGCATTATTTGCACGTTTGAAAGGATGATCATGAAGACCTTATTTAAAATTATTGGTGTCATATTATTGCTATGTATAGCGTTAATTGTTGCTGCACCATTTTTAATTCCTACTGATACTATTTTTAATAAAGTGTCTGAGCAGGTAGAAAAAACAACTGGGCGCACATTAACGATAAAGGGAGATAAAACCCTCAGTGTATTTCCTGCATTAAAGCTGGAGCTTAATGATGTGCATTTTGCCAATATGCCCAGTGGCTCTCGCGCTGATATGGCAAGTATGCAGCAACTTGCTGTTCATATTCCGTGGCTTTCATTACTCGGTGGCGAACTAAAGCTAGAAAAGTTTGTAATTAATGAGCCTGATATTTTGCTAGAAACCGATAAAAGCGGCAAAGCGAACTGGCAGTTATTTGATGCAGTGGCCAAGCAACCAGAGCAACAAACTCAATCGGGTGAGGCAGTCAAACTACCTGAAAACTTTGATATTCAATTAGGTGAAGTCGCTATTTATGGCGGGTCATTTACTTATTTAGATGGTCAAACGGGTGCTAAACAACAAATTAGCGATTTAGAACTGGCTATATTACTGCCTTCACTGCGCAAACAGCTCGAAGTAACCGGTGCTATTACTTATATGCAAGAGCGATTTGAACTTGATGTAAAACTTGATACTCCAGCAAAAGCGATTGAAGGCGCCACATTTAATGTAAAGCAAAAACTTAACTCACGTTTAGTAGATTTAACGTTTGATGGCAGCATAGCCAAACAAGGCCAAGATATTAATGGATTATTAGCACTTAACGGTGATTCAGTTAAAAATATTGCTAACTGGCAAGGGGTTGACTTAAACACTAAAGACAATGCGTTTAATGCCTTTAGTATCAATGCCCAAATGCACCTGCTCGGTGAAGAGTTTAACCTAACTGAATTAGTTGCAACGCTCGATGCACTCGAGATTAAAGGTAAAAGTAAGGTGAATCTAGGCAGTCGTTTAGCGGTTAATGCTGATATTGACTTAGGCATGCTTGATTTAAATCCTTACTTACCTGAAACCGTAGCTAAAAAAGAAGTCCCAGCAAAAGACGACTCTAAGCCTGCAGAGCCAATAGTGTGGGATGATACTAAAATTGATTTAAGTGGCTTAAATGCATTAGATGCAAATGTGATTGTCCGTTCAAGCGGTTTAAAAGCTAACGACATTAAACTCGGCGCTAACCAGTTTACTGTAGCACTTAAAAATAGCATTGCTAAATTAAGCTTAGATAGCTTTGCCGCTTATGAAGGAACAGGTAAAGGGGGGGTGACTATCAATGCCCAAAATACCCCGTATAAAATAGCAACCAACTTCGATTTAGATAAAATAGACGCACAGCCATTACTTAGCGATGCTGCAGGGTTTGATAAGCTAATGGGCAAGGGCTCTTTAAACTGGAATCTAACCACAGCAGGGCAAAGCCAAAAAACGTTTATTAACGCGCTTAATGGTAAACTAGGGTTCAAGTTCGCTGATGGTGCAGTTAAGGGAGCAAACGTAGCAGAAATGGTGCGTAAGGGTAAAGAGCTAGTTAAAGGCAACTTTAATGCCGTGTCTGAGGGATTAGATACAGGATTTGAGGAATCTGAGAAAACAGATTTCTCTGCACTTTCTGGTAGTTTTAACTTTACCAATGGCGTAGGCAAAAATACTGATTTATCGTTGATCAGCCCTTTAATACGTATTTCAGGTGAAGGAGATGTTGATTTACCGCAAACTCTGGTTAATTACCGCCTAGTAACAGGTTTAGTTGATTCTATTGAAGGTCAAGGTACTACCGATGATAGCACTGGCTTTAAAATTCCCCTGAGGATAAAAGGCCCATTTCATGATGTTGGCATAAAATTAGATATAGGCAGTGCGGTTAAAGATGAAGCAAAAGAAAAAGCTAAAGACAAAATTAAAGACAAATTAAAAGGTTTGTTTGGCTAATTTTAATTACTGATATAAAACAAGGCATCGCTGAGATGCCTTGTTTGTTTTATAACCACCTGTAATTTAGATAAATAGCATAAAAAACCAGTTTCTAATTTAGCGTCCGCATTAAATTAATTAAAAAATAACCTACCACTCCCCTCTCAATGCTGATACAATTGCCCGCCCTTAAGAGACATCTAGTATGTTTTTTGAGTGGAATTCAATCGAAATGTCTTGATTTTAAACAAATTTAAGACAAGTTGTAATTACTACACCGGAGGTCATTAACATGATCCAAATGCAAACTCAGCTGGAAGTTGCTGATAACAGCGGCGCTCGCAAAGTGCAGTGTATAAAAGTCCTTGGTGGTTCACACCGTCGCTATGCAGCGATTGGCGATATCATTAAAGTTTCTGTAAAAGAAGCGATTCCTCGCGGTAAAGTGAAGAAAGGTGATGTTAAAAACGCGGTAGTTGTGCGTACCAAAAAAGGCGTTCGTCGTCCAGACGGTTCATTGATCCGTTTCGACAGCAATGCGGCTGTTATCTTAAATGATAACTTGCAGCCTATTGGTACTCGTATTTTCGGCCCTGTGACTCGCGAACTTCGTAATGAAAAGTTCATGAAAATCGTTTCACTAGCCCCAGAAGTACTGTAAGGAGTCTATCATGGCAGCAAAAATCCGTCGTGATGACGAAGTAATCGTACTAGCAGGTAAAGACAAAGGTAAGCGCGGCAAAGTGCTTTCAGTTGTAACCGAGTCTGGTCGAGTATTTGTCGAAGGCATTAACTTAATCAAGAAACATCAAAAGCCGGTTCCACAGTTGAACCAAGCTGGCGGTATTGTTGAGAAAGAAGCGTCTATCGACGTATCAAACGTTGCGATCTACAACTCGGAAACGAGCAAAGCAGATCGTGTAGGTTTCAAGATTGAAGATGGTAAGAAATTACGTATCTTTAAATCTACTGGTAAAACTATCTAATAGTTGGAGTAGAATGATGGCGAAACTGCATGAAGTATATAAAGACAAAGTAGTTGCTGAACTTCAAGAGAAGTTTGGTTTCAGCTCTGTCATGCAAGTCCCTCAGATCGAAAAGATCACATTAAACATGGGTGTGGGCGAAGCCTTAGCTGACAAGAAGATTTTAGATAACGCTGTTGCGGATCTAGAAGCTATCTCTGGTCAGAAACCTTTAATCACTAAAGCACGCAAATCTGTTGCTGGCTTCAAAGTGCGTGAAGGTTACCCGATTGGTTGTAAAGTAACCCTACGCGGCGAGCGTATGTGGGACTTTTTTGAGCGTTTGGTTTCAATCGCTATCCCACGTATCCGTGACTTCCGTGGTGTAAGTGCTAAGTCTTTTGATGGACGTGGTAACTACAGCATGGGCGTACGTGAACAAATCATCTTCCCAGAAATTGATTATGATAAAGTAGACCGTGTACGCGGTATGGATATCACAATCACTACATCTGCGAAATCAGATGAGGAAGGCCGTGCGTTGTTAGAAGCGTTTAACTTCCCATTCAAGAAATAAGGGTAGGGTTATGGCAAAGAATTCTATGAAAGCGCGCGAAGCAAAGCGCACTAAACTAGTTGCTCAGTACGCTGAAAAGCGTGCAGCACTAAAAGCTATCATCAGTGATGTTAATACATCTGAAGATGATCGTTGGGACGCGGTACTTAAGCTACAAGCTTTACCTCGTGATTCTAGCCCTGCACGTCAACGTAATCGTTGTAACATTACGGGCCGCCCACATGGTTTCCTTCGCAAATTCGGCATGAGCCGTATTAAAGTTCGCGAAGCAGCTATGCGCGGTGAAATTCCTGGCCTTAAAAAGGCTAGCTGGTAATAGAATCATGGGAGTAAGACTATGAGCTTGCAAGATCCTATCGCGGATTTATTTACACGAATCCGTAACGGTCAGTCAGCGAAGAAAGTATCTGTAACGATGCCAAATTCGAAACTGAAAGTAGCAGTAGCTAATGTATTAAAAAATGAAGGTTACATCGCAGACTTCGCAGTAAGTGGTGATGTTAAACCTGAGCTTTCTATCGAGTTAAAGTACTTCGAAGGCAAAGCTGTTATTGAAAATATCCAGCGTGTAAGTCGCCCTGGTCTACGTATCTATAAGAGACGTGACGAATTACCGAAGGTAATGGGTGGTTTAGGTATCGCTATCGTATCAACTTCTAAAGGCCTAATGACAGACCGCGCAGCACGTAGTGCAGGCGTTGGTGGTGAAATCATTGGTTTTGTAGCTTAATCGGAGGGGAACTATGTCTCGCATAGCAAAGGCACCAATAAACGTTCCTGCCGGTGTAGAAGTTACATTAAAAGGCCAGGAAATCACAGTTAAAGGCAAAAACGGTGAACTTACTCGTACTATCAACAATGCTGTTGAAGTACAAGTTAACGACAACGTTATTACAACTTTACCTCGTGAAGGCGTAGCCAATGCATGGGCACAAGCAGGTACTGCTCGCGCTCTAATCAACAACATGGTTGTTGGTACGCATGAAGGTTACGAGAAGAAACTTCAGTTAGTAGGTGTTGGTTACCGTGCTGCAGCTAAGGGCAAAGTTTTAGACTTAACTCTTGGTTTCTCGCACCCAGTTAATTTCGCAGTTCCTGAAGGAATTACGATTGAAACTCCAAGCCAAACAGAAGTTCTAGTTAAGGGCGTAGACAAGCAGTTAGTTGGTCAAACAGCTGCTAACATTCGTGCATACCGTAAACCTGAGCCTTATAAAGGTAAAGGTGTTCGTTATTCAGATGAGAATGTACGCCGTAAAGAGGCTAAGAAGAAGTAAGGTAAGACGATGGATAAAAAAACAGCTCGTCTACGTCGTGCTAAACGCACTCGTAGAAATTATATTGAACAAGGCACAACGCGTCTTGTTATCCACCGCACGCCACGTCACATTTACGCTCAAGTTGTAAACGCTGAGGGTAATGTACTGGCTGCTGCTTCTACTGTTGAGAAAGCTATTAGCGAAACAGTTAAAGGCACAGGCAACGTTGCAGCTGCACAAGCAGTTGGTAAAGCGGTTGCTGAACGTGCGGCTGACAAAGGCATCGAAAAGATTGCTTTTGATCGCAGTGGCTTTAAATATCACGGCCGTGTGAAGGCGCTAGCTGATGCTGCGCGTGAAGCCGGTTTGCAATTCTAGGAGTAGACAATGGCTAACGTAGAAGCAAAGCAACAACAGCCTGATTTAGCTGAAAAGCTAATCGCGGTGAACCGTGTGTCTAAAGTAGTTAAAGGTGGTCGTATCTTTAGCTTTACTGCACTAACTGTAGTTGGTGATGGCGCAGGTAAAGTAGGTTTCGGTTATGGTAAAGCACGTGAAGTTCCAGCTGCTATTCAAAAAGCAATGGAAAAAGCACGTCGTAACATGATCAACGTAGACCTAAATGGCAACACATTACAGCATCCTGTTAAAGGACGTCATGCTGGCTCACAAGTGTTTATGAAACCAGCATCTGAAGGTACTGGTATCATTGCAGGTGGTGCTATGCGTGCAGTACTTGAAGTGACTGGTGTGCAGAACGTACTTTCTAAATGTTACGGTTCTACTAACCCGATCAACGTTGTACGTGCAACGATCTCAGCTCTTGAGAACATGAATTCTCCTCAGTCGATCGCTGCAAAACGTGGTCTTCGAGTAGATGAGATTTTGGGGTAAACCATGGCTAATAAAACTGTAAAAGTAACACAAGTAAAAAGCTCTATCGGTCGTTTACCGAAGCATAAAGCTACATTACGCGGTCTTGGTTTACGTCGTATCAATCACACTGTTGAGTTAGAAGACACAGCATGTGTGCGTGGTATGATCAACCAGGTTTATTACATGGTTAAGGTAGAGGGGTAATTCGATGCATTTGAATACACTTTCACCTGCTGCAGGTTCAAAAACTGCTCCAAAACGTGTTGGTCGTGGTATCGGTTCTGGTCTTGGTAAGACTGGTGGCCGTGGTCACAAAGGTCAAAAATCACGTTCTGGCGGTAAAGTACGCGTTGGTTTTGAGGGCGGTCAAATGCCTATGCAACGTCGTCTACCTAAGTTCGGTTTCACTTCTCGCAAATCTTTAGTATCTGCAGAAATTAACCTATACGAAATCGCTAAAGTTGAAGGCGATGTGGTAGACCTAAGCGCGTTACAAGCAGCTGGTCTAGTTAAAAAGAACGTTCAGTTCGTTAAAGTTGTTAAATCTGGCGAAGTTTCACGCGCTGTTACCGTTAAAGGCCTTAAGGCTTCTAAAGGTGCACGCGAAGCTATCGAAGCTGCCGGAGGCAAGGTAGAAGACTAAGGAAGTACTAATGGCTAAACCAGGTCAAGATACACAAAGTGCACAAGGTGGACTTTCGGAATTGAAGCGCCGATTACTCTTCGTATTGGGTGCTATCATAATTTACCGTCTAGGTTCATTTGTGCCGATCCCTGGGATTGACGCCGCTGTACTTGCCGATTTCTTCGAGCAACAAAAGGGCACCATTGTTGAGATGTTCAACATGTTTAGCGGTGGTGCGCTTGAGCGAGCTTCAGTGTTAGCACTGGGTATCATGCCGTATATCTCGGCTTCGATTATTACGCAACTATTAACGCATATGTATCCGCCGTTTATAGAGCTTAAGAAAGAAGGTGAGCAAGGGCGTAAAAAGATAAGCCAGTACACACGCTACGGCACGCTTGTGCTTGCTACTATCCAATCAATCGGTATTGCCACAAGCTTACCGGGCATGATGAACGGGTTAGTTGTTAACCCAGGTATGGGATTCTATTTCACCGCAGTGGTGAGTTTAGTAACCGGTACTATGTTCCTTATGTGGTTGGGCGAACAGATAACAGAACGTGGTATCGGTAACGGTATCTCAGTTCTAATATTTGTTGGTATTGTAGCTAACCTGCCGTCTGCTATTGGTTCGACAGCCGAAATGGCGCGCCAAGGTGATTTGAATGTTTTTGTACTGTTGATGGTTGCGGTTATAGTATTCGCTGTTACTTATCTTGTTGTATTCTTTGAACGTGGTCAACGACGTATTGTTGTTAACTACGCCAAACGTCAACAAGGTCGTCAAGTATTTGCTGCTCAAAGCACGCATTTACCTCTGAAAGTAAATATGGCGGGTGTTATTCCACCAATCTTCGCTAGCAGTATAATTCTGTTCCCTGGTACAATTGCAAGCTGGTTCGGCCAGGGTGAAGGTCCGGTTGCTGATGTGCTACAAGCAATTGCTACAACGTTGACTCCAGGTCAGCCTTTGTATGCAATGGTTTTAGCTGCGGCTATCATCTTCTTCTGCTTTTTCTACACAGCGTTGGTTTTTAACCCGCGTGAAACAGCAGACAACCTGAAAAAATCTGGCGCATTTATCCCAGGTATTCGTCCAGGTGAGCAGACATCTAAATACATTGATAAAGTGATGACACGCCTGACATTGGCAGGTGCTTTGTATATAACCTTTATCTGTCTGGTGCCCGAATTCATGACTATGGCATGGCAAACGCCATTCTATTTCGGCGGTACATCAATTTTGATTATCGTTGTTGTAATCATGGACTTTATGGCACAAGTACAGACGCATCTGATGTCACATCAGTATGATTCTGTGCTGAAAAAAGCGAACCTTAAAGGCTACGGTCGATAAGGTCAGTTTACGGAGTTGAGCAATGAAAGTACGTGCTTCCGTTAAGAAAATATGCCGTAACTGTAAAGTTATTAAACGTGCTGGTGTAGTACGCGTAATTTGCAGTGAGCCTAAGCATAAGCAAAGGCAAGGCTAAGTAAACAGTCGTGCAGGCTGAGGTTTCTCGGCCTGTGTTTTTAGTTGTGATTTGGTCTTCGTTTGAGTATCCTTACGGGCTTTTCAAACAGATGATTACCAAATTCAAATATAGGAGATGTGTTAGTGGCCCGTATCGCTGGCATTAACGTCCCTGATCATAAACATGCAGTTATTGGTTTAACAGCTATTTATGGCATAGGTAAGACTCGCTCTAAGGCTATCTTAGAAGCGACTGGTATCGCCGAGACCACAAAAATCGGTGAACTTTCAGACGAAACACTTGACGTACTGCGTGAAGCAGTTGGCAAGTACACTGTAGAAGGTGACCTTCGTCGTGAAGTTACTTTGAATATCAAGCGCCTTATGGACCTTGGTTGTTTCCGTGGCCTACGTCACCGTCGCTCTTTACCACTTCGTGGTCAAAGAACAAAGACTAACGCGCGTACCCGTAAGGGTCCTCGTAAGCCTATTAAGCGATAAGGGGATAGTAAAATGGCTAAGACACCAATTCGTCGTAAAAAGGTTAAAAAGCAAGTTGCTGATGGTATGGCTCATGTTCATGCGTCTTTCAACAACACTATTGTAACGATTACCGACCGTCAAGGTAATGCACTATCATGGGCTACTGCCGGTGGTTCAGGTTTCCGTGGTTCACGTAAATCTACTCCATTCGCTGCTCAGGTTGCTGCAGAGCGTGCAGGTACTGCTGCTCAAGAATACGGTTTAAAAAATCTAGAAGTTTTCATCAAAGGTCCAGGTCCAGGTCGTGAATCTGCTGTACGTGCTTTGAATGCTGCTGGTTACCGTATCACCAACATTACTGACGTGACGCCAATACCACATAATGGTTGTCGTCCACCGAAGAAACGTCGCGTTTAACAATAGGTTAGGAGAAATAACATGGCAAGATATTTGGGCCCTAAGCTCAAGCTGAGTCGTCGTGAAGGTACTGACCTGTTCCTTAAGAGCGGCGTAAGAGCTATCGACTCTAAGTGTAAACTTGAGACTGCACCTGGTCAGCACGGCGCTCGTAAAGGACGCTTATCTGATTACGGTTTACAATTACGTGAAAAGCAAAAAGTACGTCGTATTTACGGTGTATTAGAAAAGCAATTCCGTAACTACTACAAAGAAGCTGCTCGCCTTAAAGGCAACACAGGTGAAAACTTGTTACAGCTTTTAGAGCAACGTTTAGACAATGTTGTATATCGCATGGGTTTTGCTAGCACACGCGCTGAAGCACGTCAGTTAGTAAGCCACAAAGCGATTCTAGTTAATGGTCGTGTTGTGAATATTCCTTCATACGTAATTACTCCAGAAGATACTGTTGTAATCCGTGAGAAGTCTAAAACACAAGCACGTATCATCGCTGCTCTAGAGTTGGCTGAGCAACGTGAAAAGCCGACTTGGGTTGAAGTTGACGGTAAGAAATTGGAAGGTAGCTTCAAGCGCCTACCTGAGCGTTCAGATCTGTCTGCGGACATTAATGAACAACTAATCGTCGAACTTTACTCTAAGTAAAGTTAAGAGTTAAGAGAGGATAAAATGCAGGGTTCTGTTACAGAATTTCTAAAACCAAGGTTAGTCGATATCGACGCTATCAACCCAACGCGTTCTAAAGTAGTTTTAGAACCACTCGAGCGTGGCTTTGGTCACACTTTGGGTAATGCCTTACGCCGTATACTGTTATCATCTATGCCTGGATGTGCAGTAACTGAAGTTGAAATCGACGGTGTATTGCATGAGTACAGCGCGAAAGAAGGCGTACAAGAAGACATCATTGAAATACTACTAAACCTTAAAGGTCTAGCGGTAACGTTAGAAGGCAAAGATGAAGTTTTTCTGACCCTGACTAAATCTGGTGTAGGCCCTGTGACTGCGGCAGATATTCAGCACGATGGCGATGTAACAATTGCTAACCCAGATCATGTTATTTGTAATTTAACAACAAATAACAGCGAGATCAGCATGCGTATTCGTGTTGAGCGTGGTCGTGGTTATGTGCCGGCATCTAGTCGTTTATCCTCTGATGACGATGAGCGTCCAATTGGTCGATTGCTGCTTGATGCATCATTCAGCCCAGTTGAACGTATTGCGTACTCGGTTGAATCAGCCCGTGTTGAGCAACGTACAGATTTAGACAAGTTAATCATTGATATGGAAACAAACGGCACCTTAGATCCTGAAGAAGCGATCCGCCGTGCGTCTACTATCTTAGCTGAGCAATTAGATGCATTCGTAGATTTACGTGATGTAACTGAGCCAGAAGAGAAAGAAGAGAAGCCAGAATTCGATCCTATTCTACTTCGTCCAGTTGATGATCTTGAATTAACAGTACGTTCAGCAAACTGTTTGAAAGCCGAGCAAATTCAATATATCGGTGATTTAGTTCAGCGCACTGAAGTTGAGCTTCTTAAAACGCCTAATCTAGGTAAGAAGTCTCTAACTGAAATAAAAGACGTGCTAGCTTCACGTGGTCTTTCTCTAGGCATGCGCCTAGAAAATTGGCCGCCTGCAAGCCTAGCTGAATAATCTAAATCACTATATTAGTTTAGTTAGAAGGATAGGGTCATGCGCCATCGTAAGAGTGGTCGTCAATTAAACCGTAACAGTAGCCATCGTAAAGCGATGTTCAGCAATATGGCAGGTTCTTTGGTGAAACATGAAATCATCAAAACTACTTTGCCTAAAGCGAAAGAGTTACGCCGTGTAATTGAACCTTTAATCACACTGGCTAAGACTGACAGTGTAGCAAATCGCCGTTTAGCGTTTGCTCGCACGCGTGATAATGAAGTAGTTGGTAAGTTATTCAGTGAAATCGGTCCTCGTAATGCGGATCGTCCAGGTGGTTACACTCGTATTCTTAAGTGTGGCTTCCGTGCTGGTGATAATGCACCAATGGCTTATATTGAACTAGTTGGTCGCCCAGCGGCGAGCGAAGAAGTTCAAGAAGACGCGCAGTCTGCAGAGTAAGTCTTAAAGAGACACCAAAAAGCCGAGCTTATGCTCGGCTTTTTAATATCTAAAATTCACACAAATGAATAAAGCTTTTAGCTCTATTATTAATAGCAAATTTATTCTCATTCCTTTCATCTAATAAAATAGCCTAACTAGAATCGACGAATCATAATGCGAGCGTTTAGGACTGCTATCTTTCTATTTATAAGTAAAGCTATTTAGACTAATAAATATATGACAATGTAACGACTTTTACAGTTTATAGTTATTAATATAAAAAAGTTCGAAATAATTGATACCCACCAATAGCTCATTAACTTTATATAGTAGAGCCCTTGCCTGATGTACTTATTCGCCACTAATCTAAATGGCCATATAAAGCTAAACAATTTGTTTTCTTGATAATCGCTACAATAACTATGAAAAGATTTTCCAAAAAATAAGTTTTTACAGCTTTAAAGGCGAAATATGATTAGCTTTAGTTGTCTTTTTAAGCGTTTAGTCTAAATATCCAACGAACAGTCATTTATTTCAACTTTTCTTCAAAAAAGGGTTGATCTGTTTTCGGATCTCCCTATAATGCGACCCCACTGAGACGGGGAACGCCAACGCATAGCGAGGCACGAGCTACTCAGTGAGTCGAGTAAAACTTAGTTTTGAAAACTTTTAAGTTTAGTAAAATTAAGTGTTGACAAAAAAATAGGAAAGCGTAATATGCGCAGCCCTAGCGAGATAAAGTTTAACGCTTTAATCGCAACGTTCTTTAACAATATAAAGCAATCATCTGTGTGGGCACTCGTACAGATTGAGTTCTAACAGCCAAGCTTAGTTTACTAAGTGAGGCAAACAAATTTAGAGTCTCAATTGAAACTGAGTGACCAACAGCAATAAATTTATTTATTGCAGCACAGTCAATTCAATATCGAAAGATATTAAATAAATTCAGAATTCATTGAGCTGTCGAAAGACAAAAAACTTTTTAATTGAAGAGTTTGATCATGGCTCAGATTGAACGCTGGCGGCAGGCCTAACACATGCAAGTCGAGCGGTAACAGA